>NZ_BTGX01000023.1:27964-126583 GCF_057543435.1 Candidatus Rickettsia mendelii
TCTTCTATGCTTGCAGGCTTATTATAAAAAGCAGGCACTGTCGGTGCTATGATGCCACCATAATTAGCTACTCTTAGCATATTCTCTATATGTCCTATATGAAGTGGAGTTTCTCTAATCATTAAGATAAGTTTTCGCTTATCTTTTAGTACAACACCGGCAGCTCTAGTAATTAAATTATCCTCCATTGAGTAAGCAATAGAAGAGAGTGTTTTCATACTGCAAGGAGCTATTATCATTCCTAAAGTTTTAAAAGAACCGCTTGAAATAGCAGCTCCTATTTCCTTATTGCTATAATTGTAATTTGCTAAATTTTTCACTTGTTCTATAGAATACTTAGTCTCAGCTTTTATAGTGAGAGC
The DNA here is from genome assembly GCF_057543435.1 of Candidatus Rickettsia mendelii. Lineage (NCBI taxonomy): Bacteria > Pseudomonadati > Pseudomonadota > Alphaproteobacteria > Rickettsiales > Rickettsiaceae > Rickettsia > Candidatus Rickettsia mendelii. Next base: position 28,327 of record NZ_BTGX01000023.1, read on the forward strand.
TGCTCCTTCTGACATAACTAAATGAGTCTCACTATTTTGCTGTTTTAATATTTCAAGTAGCCGAATGCCGTATATTGCTCCTGAAGCTCCAGAAATAGCTATAATAATTTTTTTCATCTAAGTTTCTATAATTTTTCAATTTAGTATATAAATAAAAAAAATTTATAAAACATATATATGCAAATAGCAAAGATATTATTACCTGTGGCAAAATTATTTCCTTTGGATTATTTCATTCCTGAAGATTTAGTTTTAAATGTTGGTGATCTTGTTATAGTGCCTTTTAGAAATAAAAAATTAACCGGAATAGTTTGGGAATTGACATCAGTTTCTGAAGCAAAAAAATTAAAAATCATACAAGCAAAAGTACCTCTAAATTTAAGCATTACTTCAGAAGTTTTAGAATTAGTTAAATGGATGAGCAGTTATTATATGTCAGAGTTTGGTAGCATAGCTAAGTTGGTATTACCTGTAGATATTGCTGAAAAACCGATCAAAATTAAAGAGCAAAAAATAAATAATGATTTTATATTGCCTGATCTATCAGAAGAGCAGAAACAAGCAGTAATAATGTTAAAGGACAGCAATAAACCAGTACTTATTAAAGGTGTTACAGGTTCTGGTAAAACAGAAATATATTTTAATCAGATTGCAGATTATTTGGCTAAAGATAAACAAGTGCTTATTATGCTTCCTGAAATTGCTCTTAGTACACAAATTATTAATCGTTTCATAGAGCGTTTTGGATTTAAGCCTATAATATGGAATTCAAGCGTTACAAATGCTCAGAAAAAAATGATTTTAAGAGGAATATTAAGTGATAAGGTTAAGGTAGTAATTGGAGCACGTAGTAGTTTATTTTTACCTTTTAAGAATCTTGGTTTAATAGTGATTGATGAAGAACATGAAGATTCTTATAAACAAGATAATGGCATATTATATAATGCTAGAGATACAGCAGTAGCAAGAGCTGCTCTCAATAAAGCACAAATTATTTTATGTTCGGCAACACCTTCTATCGAAACGATATATAATGTGAAGATAGGGAAATATTGTCTAATTACTTTAGTTAATAGATATAAAAATGTAAGTATGCCAAATATAGAAATGATTGACATGAGGAAAGAACAGCTACCTAGAAATTTTTATTTGTCTCGGCCTCTTATAAAAGCTATCAAAGATAATTTAGATAATAAAAAGCAAACATTATTATTCCTTAATAGACGTGGTTATGCTCCACTAATGCTTTGTAAAGTCTGTGGTTATAGATTTACCTGCAAATATTGTTCTAGCTGGATGGTAGTGCATAAAGCTTCTAAAAAGCTTGAATGCCATCATTGTGGCTATCAAAGTAAAATTTATAATTCTTGTCCAGAGTGCTTAGAAGATGAATCATTAATTATTTGTGGTCCTGGGATAGAAAGAATAGAGGAAGAAGTAAAATATCTCTTTCCTAATCACAAAATTGCTATAATAAGTAAAGATCATGCTAAAAATCTAGAAAAAATATCGCATCTTCTACATCAAATGGAAAATTTAGAAATTGATATTTTAATAGGTACACAAATAATAACAAAAGGTTATCATTTTCCAAACCTTACTTTGGTCGGTGTAATAGATGCTGATCTTGGGAGTAATAATCCTGATCTCAGAGCATCTGAGCGAACATTCCAGCTACTGCATCAAATAGGAGGTAGAGCAGGGAGAGGAGATACTAAAGGTGTAGTATATCTACAAAGCCATTATCCCGATAATATTATTTTTAGCTATATTAAGGACTTAGATGAGGAAGGTTTTTTTTCTAATGAACTCGCAATAAGAAAAGCAGCAGATATGCCGCCATTCTCAAAAATGGCATCAGTAATTTTATCAGGATTCAATGAGCATAAGATTTTAGAAATTGCTAGGACTATGGTAAGAATTGCGCCAAAAGCAAATGTAAAAATTCTAGGGCCAGCAAGCTCCTTAATGTCAAAAGTTGCTGGTAAATATCGTTTCCGAATACTTATTATAGTTAGTAAAAAATTTAACCTACAGAAATATTTAAAACTTTGGCTAAGCTTAATTAAGATTCCTTCTTTCTGTCAAATAAAAATAGATATAGATCCTAAAAATTTTTATTAATCGCTGTGTCTACATTTTTGTTCTGTTGTAGAATATTAAAGGAAAAAGATGGATTATTAATAGACTATGTTATTTTCTAAAACAAGGAATTATCTCTTTTTGTGGCTTCTTCACACTATTTATCTAATTCTTTCAGTAAATGTTACACATTATTTATCGTGTCTTCATTTATCATATCTTCCTGTGCTACTGAATAACTCTTGATTCTTGTTCATAATAATTAATACCTTTTAAAACTTTTGATCAAATAATATCAAAATTTATTTCTATAATGTGATAGTTTTACTATATTTTTACTATATTATGTTTATAAATATATTAATTTAAGTTATAAGTTATAAATATTATGTACCCTATTGTTAGACTTAGAAGAAATAGAAAAGCCTTTTGCCTTAGAGAGTTAATTGCTGAAAGTAGTTTGTCAATCAATGATTTAGTGTTGCCTTTATTTGTTATTGAAGGGCATAATGAAAGGCAAGAAATTAGGACTATGCCTGGTATATATCGTTTATCGGTTGATCAAATAGTAGAAACTGCAAGAAAGGCAGCTGTATTTGGGATTAATGCAATAGCTTTATTTCCAAGTATAGATAATAGTCTTAAAAGTGAGAATGCTGATGAAGCATATAATTTGGATAATTTAATATGTAGAACTATTAAAAGTATTAAAAATGCTAATATTGATATTGCCATAATATGTGATGTAGCTCTTGATCTTTATACTACTCATGCTCATGATGGTATAATCCATAATGGAGAAGTAGATAATGATCGGTCAGTAAAAGCTTTGTGTAATCAAGCATTAGTACTTGCAAAAGCTGGGGCTGATATTGTTGCGCCTTCTGATATGATGGATGGGAGAATTATGGCTATAAGAGAATACCTCGATGCAGAGAGTTTTATAAATGTTAATATTCTTGCGTATGCTGCTAAATACGCTTCAAGCTTTTACAGTCCATTTCGTGATGCAGTTGGTAGTAAAAAAAAAAATTACTTAGATAAATCTAGTTATCAGATGGATGTACGTAATATTAAGGAAGCAATGCTTGAAATTAAGCATGATATTGCTGAAGGAGCTGATATGGTTATTGTTAAACCTGGCATGCCTTTTTTAGATGTTATTCGTGAAGCAGTAACCAATTTTAATGCTAAAATCTTTGCATATCAGGTGAGCGGAGAATACGCAATGTTAAAATTTGCTGCAGAAGCAGAGGCACTGGACTGGGAAAGATGTTTAATTGAATCATTAATTAGCTTTAAACGTGCCGGAGCAACTGCTATATTTACTTATGCGGCTCTTGAAGTAGCTGAAATATTAAATAGAAAATAGAGAGGAAATGATTAATAAAGATAAGAAATCAGTATTTAAAGGATGGAATTTTTTAAAGACTAAAGGAGGTGGATCTAATGAAGCTGGAGAATATGGCGGTATATATCAAAGCTTAGATGGTAAAATTACAGCAATGATAAAAAAAGAGAAGTTAAGTTCAAAAAATATAGCTGAATTCTTAGGATCTCAGATTTTTGCAGCAATAAGTCCTGGAAATGGAGCAAAGGTTAATTTAATCGCTCCTGATGACTATAATAAATCTCAAACTATTGATTCGCAAATATATGTTAAATCTGAATTTTTTAAAAATTATAGTAGTGATATGTATGTAGATATGGATAAATATATGTCTGTTAAAACTAGGCCAAGTTCTTGGTTTAGAAAAGATGGTGGAAGACCACTTTTTATAGGATCTCGAAATAAGTTATTTAGAACTTTAGAAAATGCTTTTAGAGAAGTTAAATATCAAAATTTTGAAAATATTATGCCTGCAAGTCTATTGATCGGTGATTTTGATGTACATGTTGGGAATATAGGAGTTATTAGAGAACCAGAAAATTCGCACGTTTTACCTAAATTAGTAAGAATTGATTTTGCTGGTAGTTTTGATAATTTAACAAATAATATTTATCCTCATTCAAGGGCTAAACATTTACCTGGATTTGGTCCTACTAATCATTTTAGAGAATTTCCTTCTAATTTAAGAACAAAAAATCCTAAATTTGCTGATAGTTTACTTGCTGCTTCCAAAATTGATTTAAAAGAAACTATTGATAAAAGTTTTGAGGAATTAACAAAGTATTATAGTAATGAAGCATTAGAAGCTTTTGCAAAACAAGCAATACCAGGAAAATTTAGTAGTAAAAAATCTAAAGAAATAACACCTGAAGAAATTAAGAATAGCTTAATAGATATAATGAAAAAAAGACAGGAGTCTTTAAAGGAATATGGTTTAGAAATTAAAATAAATACTTTAATTTCTAAAAAATATAGTTTTCCTTATTATGAAGTGAAAGATCAAGAATTAAAAACATTAATGAAAGAATATCCTGATTATTTTAAGAAAATTCTTAATTATGGAGAAGGAGGGAAAGGAGAGAAAAAACTTAAATTAAGGGATAACGTTATTAGCAGTTTTGCAAGGATTTTAGAAGTACTTAAAATTAGAGATAATGCAAAAAAACGTTTTATAAATATAATAGAAAATTTAAATGAAGAAAAAGGAAATTTAACTGATTTTCCTAAAATAGTAAAAATAAACAAAGAACTCAAACAAGAATCATTAGAGGTAGATAAAGAATATATAAATACTCTAGAAAAATTAGAGAAGAAAAATATTAGACCTAATGGTATCATTTTTTCAAGCCAATTAGAGTTGTATAAAGGAATAAAAAATAAAGAGCAAGATTTATTAAAGTTAAATGAAGAAGATCTAAAGCATATAAAAAATCTGAAAGAAAAAATTATGCAACCAACGCATCCTACTTCAACTAGTATTGCTAACAAAAGATTTACTAAATTAAAAAAAAGCGAAGTTAAAACGAGATAATAAAAGAACCAAACAACAAGAATCCTATAACTGAGTAGTTGATTAATAAAAGACCATATTGCATTGGCAATTTAAATGTCTCAAGCCTTTTAGCAAAATACATAGTTTTTACTATTTTAAGATAATAAAAAGCACCAACTACACTAGTAAAAATACCACAGTAAGCTAATGCAAATTCTCCTTGGTTAATCGCTTGGTACAAAAGGTAATATTTACCGAAGAATCCTGCAAAAGGTGGAATTCCTATCATTGAGAACATAACTATACTAATTGCAGCAGCTATAGTTTTGTGATTCTTTGCAATTCCTTGTATACTCTTAAAGGTAGCTTTATCTGCGTCTTTACCTAATAACATAATTAAGCAAGTGAAAAATCCTATACTACCTACAGCATATATTAGAATATATAGCTGAGCTGCTTTGTATCCTTCTTGATTATGCAGAAGAACACCAATTAGTACGTAACCAATATTTAAAATGGTGCTGTACGCCATTAATCTTTTTAAAGAAGTTTGACGAATAGCTCCAAAAGCTCCAAATATCATAGATAATATAGCAATTATCTTTATTAAATTATAATTGATAGGATAATAATCGCCTATAATAAATTTATTAATATTTAATAAAACGACAACCATACCTATTTTTGAAGCAGCAGTAAAATAAGTAACTGAACTAATTGGTGATCCTTCGTATACATCAGGTGCCCAAAAATGCAGTGGAACACTTGAGAGTTTGAAGAAAACATTGCTTAAAAATAATACAATACCAATTATTAAACCAAGATTTATCGAAGAATTATTATTTAGCTTATATAAAATATCCTCAAATTGTAAGCTGCCACCAAATCCATATATAAAAGAAATACCAAATAACGATAAACAACTAACTAAACTACCTAAGATAAAATATTTTAATGCACCTTCAGATGATCTAACATCATTTAATTTAAATCCTGCAAGAGCATAGCAAGTTAGGGCAGTAAGTTCCATACCACAGAATAATGTTAGAAAATTTTGTGATAAAATTGCAACAAAAGTACCTATAGCTGATAATAAAATTAAAGTAATAAATTCATACTTTAATTTTTCACCAGCAAGAGTAGAGTAATCAAGGTAAATTATCATGGATATAATAGTGAACAATAACACTATGCTTTTACTAATACTAATATCTGTAGAAGTATCAAGTGAATACCATACTCTTTCATAGCTTGAATATTTAAAGGTAAGAAAAATTGACAATATACACAGTAATATAATGACGTTAGCAATAATTTTATTTTTACTTGGTATCATTACAGCAAAAAATTGGCCTAAAAGTGCTATTAAAATTAAGGTGATTTCAGGAAGTAGCATATAAAATTAATATTGTTCATGAAAATTATAGATACTAGTGAATAAATTATGTTTTATCAACAAACTTATACATAATATATATTATAACCTACTAAAAAATTTGCAATTTTCTATAATTATAGGTTATATTATTGCTGCTTATGTTTATAATTTAAAGTTTAACAGATCAATGTATTTATTATCATTTTTATTAGGAGGATTAAATACATTACTCCGTCAGTTATGTTTATCTATTAGCTCTATAGATTTTTATAAAGATGTATATAGAAACTATCAAGGGTATGGAATAAGGTATTTATTTACTGTATCTTTTATATTATCAATGATTTATTGTATTTTTATATTAAATTATATAATATCTTTAAAAGACTACTTTAATGGAGCGCAGCCATCAAAATTTACTGACAATATTGAGTATATTATTAATCAATTGCCAGAAATTAAATATAACAACTCAAAAATTTTCGTTGAAGAAATAGAGCCTATATACTTATTTACTAAAAGTAGCAATAAAATAGCAGTTATCGATACAAAAAATCAAGTTTCTAATAAAGAAAAAAGTAAAATACCATTTGTGCTTGAAGAAAATAAGCTTATGATAAATTTAATTGTAGCTAATACTAAGAAAAACTTTCCAAGCACTGTTAATTATTCCGAGATATTCAAACAAAATGAAGTAATTTTAACTCCTGAGATAATAAAAAAATATTTTGCTGATAATTTATTATATGTACCAAATTTATTTATTTATTTTGGTATGCCGGCTATCATATTATTTTGGTTCATAACTCTCTTATTAGAGAGAAGTATTATAATTTTACTAGTATATATTTTAGCTAATTTGCTTCCTAATAAAACTTCAATACAAACTGCTACAAGATTAGTAATGTTTTCAAGTGGGGTACCGGTAATATTACAACCTGCTATTATTATATTAATACCAGAATTAAGCATAATATTGCAGTTACTACAAATGTTTACTACTCTCTTAGTATTTGTTGCTATTTGGCAAATTAATAAGAGTATTTCTAGCTATATATAAGACAATATTTAACTATCTTATTGTATAAAATTTACAATCCTAAACTTATTAGCATAATATTAAAAGATAATAAATTCTACCTAGTCGGAGGTGCTAGAAAAATATTGATACATTAGGTAGGCGTTGAAAAACTTATCATGAAGAGTTAAGAGTGTCAATATTACTGATCCTTTAAAGGATCAAGTTAAGAATAGAAAAATAAATAAAGGTTGTAAATAATAAAATGTTTACTGCAATGCAGTGAACATTTTATTATTTACAGTATCGTTAGACTTGTGATTTCAAAAATAAGTAATATCGAGTTGTAAATTATTTTATAGTGGCAACTCGCTTACTTAATATACGTAATCTACATTAATAAGTTAATTTTTTATTAAGAATTCTTCAAAAATACTTGACTAAATTACTTGGGTATTGTAAACATAAAGCAGTCTTAAGTTTGTATAGGTATGTTATATGATGTTGACAACAAAAGGAGTATATGCCGTAATGGCAATACTCGAAATGGCTTTAAAATCAACCACTAGGCCGATTACTTTAAATGAAATTTCCTTAAAACAAAATATATCTCTTAATTATTTGGAGCAAATTTTTGCTAAACTCAAAAAAGCTAATTTAGTTAAAGCTATTAGAGGATCAAAAGGAGGATATATTCTAGTCGGTAACTTACAAGAAATAAAAATTTCTGATATTATGGATGCTGTCAATGAAAATTTTACAATGACCACATGTTATAAAAAATCGGTTAAGAGTTGTGTACCAAATACAGTACAATGCAACTCACATAAATTATGGAAAGGACTCGGGAAGCATATTCGATATTATTTTGAAAGTATATCAGTTAAGGATGCTCTAAAATTAAATGATTATTTAAATATATGATATATCTGGATCATAATGCTACTACTTTTATTGATTTTAGGGTTAAGGAATTAATTATAGATTTAATGAATAAGGAGCTTAATCCTTCTTCAATTCATGCAAATGGTAGGTTCGCTAGAAAACTCTTAGAGGAAGCACGTGCGCAAATAGCAGAAGCAACAGGTATATACTCATCTTCTAAAGAATATGATGTTACTTTTACTTCTTCAGGTACTGAAAGTAATAACTTAATAATGAAAAATTTTTATGATGGAGAAATTTTTATTTCAGCTATTGAACATTTATCTATTTATAATCATATAAAATGTGCTCCAAACATTAAAGTTATAAAAGTTGATAATCAAGGTTTAATTAATCTTGATCATCTAGAAGCATTATTATCAAAAAGTAGTACTGATAAAAAATTAGTTTCCATAATGATGGCAAATAATGAGAGTGGAATTATCCAAGATATATATGAGATAAGTAAAATAGCTAAAAAATATGATGCAAGATTTCATAGCGATTTGGTACAAGCATTAGGTAAAATATCTATAAATATCAAAGAATTAGGATTAGATTTTGCTACGATTTCAGGACATAAAATAGGTGCAGGGCAGGGTAGTGCTGCTTTAATTTCTAGCTCTAAATTTCATCTTACTCCAATGATCATTGGAGGAGGACAAGAAAAAGGAGTAAGATCAGGTACTGAAAATGTTTTAGCAATTGTAGGGTTTGGGCTTGCAAGCAAATTGGTAACACAAAATATCTCAGATAGATATAGACAACTCAAGGGATTACAAGAAATTTTAGAGGAAAAACTAAGAAAATATCCGAATGTAAATATTATTAGTAAGAATTCACCAAAATTACCTAATACTACATTATTTACAGTACCAAAAACAGATGCACAGGTAAAATTAATTGCTTTTGATATACATAATATTTGTATCAGTTCTGGCTCTGCTTGCTCATCAGGCAAGATATCCAGATCACATGTGTTAGCTAATATGGGTATAAATGAAGAAGAGGCTAAATCTTCTATTAGAGTATCTTGGAGCCTTAATAATACTATTAAGGATATAGAAGATTTTATAAAAGCTTTTGAAGAAATATATTTCTAATAATAAAGGATTGGAACTATAAAGTAGTTATAAAAAAATATATAAACAGGAAATCACAGTATGAATGCACAATTAAACAATTTAGTATTACCAATATATATGGATTATCAAGCAACAACTCCTATAGACCCGCGGGTAATGGACGCAATGTTACCATATTTTATCACTAAGTTTGGTAATCCTCATTCACGCAACCATTCTTTCGGTTGGGAAGCAGAGAATGCTATAGAAGAAGCAAGAAGCGAGATAGCACGATTAATAGGAGCGGAAACTAAAGAAATTATTTTTACTTCTGGTGCAACTGAATCTAATAATCTTGCAATAAAAGGTGTAGCAAAATTTTACGGTAGTAGGAAGAATCATATTATTACTGTTGTAAGTGAGCATAAATGTATCCTTGATACTTGTAGGCATCTAGAGCAAGAAGGTGTAAAAATCACATACTTACCAATTAAAGTAAGTGGAATTATTGATTTAGAATTACTTAAAAACGCTATTACCGATCAGACTATGTTGGTATCGGTTATGGCTGTTAATAATGAAATAGGTGTAGTTCAGCCTTTGAAAGAAATAGGTAAAATTTGCCGTGAAAAAAATGTTTTTTTCCATTCTGATATTGCCCAAGGATTTGGTAAAATTCCAATTGATGTCAATGCGTTTAATATTGATCTTGCTAGCATTTCAGGCCATAAAATTTATGGCCCAAAAGGTATAGGAGCATTATATGTTAGAAAAAAACCTCGTGTACGTATTACTCCATTGATAAATGGTGGCGGACAAGAAAGGGGAATGCGCTCCGGTACATTACCAACTCCATTAATCATAGGGCTTGGCATGGCTGCCAAAATAGCTTATAATGAAATGGAAAAGGACACTAAGCATGTAAATTACTTATTTGATAAATTTTTAAGTAACATAAGCAAGCACATTCCTGAAGTTTATCTAAACGGTGATAAAGATCAAAGGTATAAAGGAAATCTAAACCTAAGTTTTGCTGGAGTTGAAGGAGAGTCAATGATTCTTGCTATTAAAGATTTAGCGGTTTCTTCTGGTTCTGCTTGTACTTCTGCTTCGCTTGAACCTTCATATGTTTTGCGTTCTATGGGAATTGATGAAGAACTTGCTCATACTTCCATTAGATTTGGTATAGGTAGATTTACTACTGAGAAAGAGATTGATTATGCAGTGGGGTTAATATGTTCAAAAATCAATAAATTAAGACAATTAAGTCCACTTTGGGAAATGATGCAAGAAGGTATTGATTTAAAAAAAATAAAATGGGCAGTACACTAAAAAATTATGCTGCAATCAAATATAAAAGGAGAAAAAGCATGGCTTATAGCCCAAAAGTGATAGATCATTATGAAAATCCTCGTAATGTTGGGTCGCTTAATAAAGATAATAAAAATGTCGGTACAGGATTAGTCGGTGCACCAGCTTGTGGTGATGTTATGAAATTACAAATCGAAGTTGATGATAACGGTATTATTACAGATGCAAAATTTAAGACATTTGGGTGTGGTTCAGCCATTGCGTCAAGCTCTTTAGTAACGGAATGGGTTAAAGGAAGGTCAGTACATGATGCTGAAACTATTAAAAATACAGAAATAGCAAAAGAATTATCACTACCACCTGTAAAATTACATTGTTCTCTGCTTGCTGAGGATGCAATAAAAGCAGCTATAGCTGATTATAAACTTAAGCAAGGAAAATAAATAAAAGATGGTTAAAATATGAAAAATGTTATTTCATTAACCAATGCTGCAGCCACACAAGTAAAGTTATTGATGGAAAAACGAGGTAAGCCAACATTCGGAATTAGAGTAGGAGTTAAATCAGGTGGTTGTGCGGGTTATTCTTATTACATAGAATATGCTGATAGCAAAAATCAATTTGATGAAATCGTTGAAGAAAAAGGAGTAAGAATTTTAATTGATCCTAAAGCATTAATGTATCTTATAAATTCTGAAATGGATTATTCAGATAGCAAATTTAAATCACAATTTACTTTTACAAACCCAAATGAGAAGGCACATTGCGGCTGCGGCAAATCTTTTAGAGTTTAAATATGATTCTTAAAAAACGTTTAATTTCATTAACAAGGTTATGTCACAAAAATTAGGTTTCTGGGCAGTTTTTGCTTTGGTCACCGGTAGTCAAATCGGTACTAGTGTTTTTATATTACCTTTAAGTTTAGCGCCATTTGGTATATATAGTATCTGGGGCTGGGTGTTTTCATTATTCGGTGCTATAAGTATTGCATTAGTATTTTCTGCTTTATGCGCAAAATTTCCTAAAACAGGCGGTCCTCATGTATATGTACGAGAAAGTTTTGGGGAAAAGGTAGCTTTCTTTACTGGTTGGACTTATTGGGTTATTTCTTTTATCAGCACTAGTATAGTTGTTATCTCGGCAGTAGGTTACTTGACGCCTTTTTTCAAATCACAATCAATTTTAGATTTGATATTACAAATAATATTACTTTGCACTGTCGCAGTTTTAAATTTAAAAGGTCCTGAAGTAGCCGGAAGAGCAGAGTTTTACTTAACTTTATTAAAATTTGTGCCGCTACTTATAGTAGGCTTATGTGCATTGTCTAACTTTAATATTAATAATTTGATTGAATCTAAAGAAGTAAGTAATTTAGATATCACAGCTATTATAGGAAGAGTAGCGCTTCTTACCTTTTGGGGATTTATCGGTGTTGAATGTGCAACTACTACAGCAGGATCTGTAAAGAATCCGACAAAAACTATTCCAAAAGCAATAATATTTGGAACTTTTTGTGTAGCAACTTTATATCTTATTAACAGCATTGGTATAATGGGATTAATTCCTGCTTCTGAACTTATTAACTCTAAGGCTCCATATGCTGATGCAGCACAATTATTATTTGGCGGTAAATGGTCAAGCGTAATTGCTATTATAGCTTCTATAATTTGCATTGGTACGTTAAATGCATGGGTATTAACTAGTGGACAGATTGCTCTTGGTCTTGCTGAAGACGGTTTATTACCAAGGTTTTTTGCTAAAAAAAATAGTAATAATGCACCAGTATGGGGAATTATTGTAAGTTGCTTTGGTATTGTACCGTTATTAGTTTTTACAGCAAATGGTAATTTTGCTGAGCAAATTACACAAATAATAGATTTCTCAGTAATAGCATTTTTATTTGTTTACTTAATTTGTAGCTTAGCATTCTTAAAAATGATTTTTAGCTCAAAAAAAATTTTTTCTTATTATTACTTACTAATAGCTATAATATCAATTATCTTTTGTAGTTGGGTTATCTATGAGACACCTATTAAAACATTAATTATAGCTAGCTCATTTACTGTGCTAGGTATCCCTTTATATTATATGTGGTATCTTAAAAGCAAAATATGATAAAAGAGCGTATTAATTCACTAAAAAGTTTATTTCTAGAATATGGTGTAGATGGTTACATCATTCCATCTAACGATAAATATATGAGTGAATATGTACCGCCATATGCTAAAAGGCTTGAATATATAACGGGATTTACAGGTTCGAATGGAATGGTTATCCTATACAAGAAGGGTACAGCATTATTTTTTACTGATGGTCGTTATTTAGAACAAGCAAATAAAGAGCTTGATTTTAGGTTTTTTAATATTTTTGACCTAAAAGATATATATGATTTTACTTGGGATCATTACATAGATAAAGAAGCAAAAATAGGTTATGACCCTGAGTTATTTACTTATTCTACTATATCAAATTTAAGATTTAATCTACAAAAAATTAACAGTAATTTAGTTGACAAGATTTGGCATAACCAACCACTAGAGCCAAATTCTAAGGTTTATTTACATGATACTAAGTTTGCAGGTGTTAGTTATACAAAAAAAATAAATAAATGCCGTGAGTTGTTAATGCATCATAATAAACCTAATTATGCATTAATTATTCTTGATAGTGCTTCTATATGCTGGTTGCTAAATCTACGTGCTAATGACGTTACTTACACACCTTTAATGTTTGCTAAAGTAATAATTACTCCTATAAAATTATATCTATTTATAGATCCTTTAAGAATTAACAGTGAGATTGTTAAAGTGCGTTCTGAAATAACTATTTTGCCGGAAGCAGAGTTTGAAAATATCTTAAAAGGTTATGATAATATCCTCGTTGATGATAGTACAATACCTGTTCATATAATGGATTTGATAACAAATAAAAAAGTACAAAAAATTGTTAATCCTTGTTTAATGTTGAAAGCCTGTAAAAATGAGGTGGAAATTAAGCATGCAATTGATTTTCATATTAAAGATGCAGTAGCTTTATGCGAGTTTTTAGCAGATTTAGAACATTCTATACGTCATTGCAGTGACATAATAACTGAATACTCGCTTGGAGTAAAACTCGCAAGATATAGAGCACAGCAAGAAGGTTATGTTTCAGATAGTTTTCCAGTTATTTGTGGTTTTAAAGAAAATAGTGCGATTATTCATTATAGGGCTGACACTAAATCTGCTAAAGAAATTATAGGGCAGGGGATATTGCTGATTGATTCAGGCGCTCAATATCAAGGTGCTACTACCGATATAACTAGGACTATTGTAATAGGTGCAGCAACTTATGAACAAAAGAAGCATTATACCCAAGTACTGAAAGGGCATATTGCTTTATCGAGAGTAAAATTTCCTAAAAATGTAGTTACTGGTGCGAATCTTGATGTATTAGCACGGCAATATTTATGGCAAGAAGCGCAAGATTATCCACATAGTACAGGTCATGGTGTCGGCAGCTTCTTAAGTGTTCATGAAGGTCCACAAAGTATAAATCTTCGTAATAAAATTGTGTTACAGTCAGGTATGATTTTATCTAATGAACCTGGGTTTTATATTTCAGGAAAATATGGTATTAGAATCGAGAATTTAATATATGTAAAAGAAAAAGGAGCATGGCTTGAATTTGAACCTTTAAGCTTGGTACCTTATGCTAAAGAACTGATCGATATTAAGCTACTTAATAGTGATGAAATACATTATATAAAAGAATATTATAATAAAATTAAAAGTAAAATTTATAATTTATTGTCTTCACATGCTCAAAATTGGCTTAATAATCAAATAAATTTATTTTTATAGCATTATTGTAATTGACGCTTTCGTTATTTATTGGTATAAATTCACTTATTGGGACGTAGCCAAGTGGTAAGGCAACGGTTTTTGGTATCGTCATTCCGGAGGTTCGAATCCTCCCGTCCCAGCCATTCTTTTGCTGTTTACTGTAAAAAGTTCCATAATATATATTATGGAAAATGAGAGGGCAATGGTGCATTCGATTGGATTCGAACCAATAACCTTTGCCTCCGGAGGGCAACGCTCTATCCTGTTGAGCTACGAATACAGTTAATATGAACGATCTAAAATAAATCTAATAATCGAAAATAAATAATCTTTATAAATATTTTGTACAGGAATTTTATTTAGTAATTTGTTTATTTCATTTTTTAAGTTGCTTAAATAATGAACTATTTCATTGTGAATTTCATATTTTACCATTAAATCATGTACTTTTATAAATTCATCCCTAGTACGATTATTGCATTTAATCATGTTTTTTAATTGAAGCTGCTGATCTCTTTCTAATTTATCATATAAGAAAATTAGTGGCAAAGTAACTTTTCCTTCTAAAAAATCATCACCAATGTTTTTACCTATATGTTTATCATGACCCAAATAATCGAGTAGATCATCTATAACTTGAAATATCATACCAAGTAATCTGCCAAAATTTTGCATATCTTTAGAAATATGATCGACTTGCTCTGCTATGATTGCCCCAACAGCACAAGAAGCACCAAATAGTTCAGCAGTTTTAGATTTAACTATTTGCTGATATTCTTCTATAGATATAATGCGTCGCTCATTTAATTTAACCAGCTGTGCTATTTCTCCCTCTGAGATAATTGCTGAAGCTTGGGCAAGAATATCCATAGCTTTAAGAGAGCCAGAAGCTACCATTAATTTGAATGATTGGCTAAAAAGAAAATCACCTACTAAAATACTTGTTTTACTTCCCCAAATGACATTAGCTGTAGGTTTAAATCTTCTTAAGGTACTATCATCTACTACATCATCATGAAGCAATGTTGCATTATGAATGAATTCAACAGCACTTGCAAGTTTTATATGACTATCGCCTCTATAATCAAACATTTTAGCGGTTATTATAGTTAAAAGCGGACGAATTCTTTTACCACCTGCTTCTAGTAAGTATTTACCTACTATTTCTATTAATTCTTCATCACTTTTTAAACAGCTAATAATCAGATTATTTAACTTAGTTACTTCATCTTTTAAATCTTGCTGTATTTTGACTATAATATCCATTTTCTTTATTCAGGCAACATACATTATTCAGGCAACATACATTGCTCTAATATTTTTTGATATTTATTGGGAATTAATTCCATAACTTTTTCTTTTATATTTTCTCCTATTTTAACTTTTTTTATTGCTGCTTGATATAAAGATAAATAATATAGAGGCATAATTTTGTTTATATCATCTATAGTACCTATTTTAGCTTTATTTAAATCTGATAAATTAAAATTATACTCAACGCTAATATCAATTAAATTAGATGAATTCGGATGATCAGAAATAGTTTTGAAAAATGCTTTTAAAGCATCACTATATATTTCTTTACTCTCTTTCGAAAATCTTTTAAACTCCCCTACTTCATATAAGTATGGACTTAAGACATCTATTATTTTAGAGTAGTTATTAACTATTATTATACCTTTACTATAAGAACTTTTAAGAGGATTTACTATAGTTTCATTTGTTATATTAAATCCTAATGAGTTTGAATATAGGCTTAAATTATTTATCTGTGTTCTAGTTAATTTATTTAATTCAGTAACTAAATTAACATTTAAATTAAAATTATATTGTCTATCTTCAAAAATACTAAAATTGTATTGTTTATTATTATTTAAAATATAGCTTAGCTCATTGTTAAAATTTTTATATAGCTCATCATCAGAATGCTTAAGCAGATATATCTGCTTATCATAATATATTTTTTTTATAACCTCTAATAAACCTGCTGTAAAACCCTGCTTTGGCTTGAATTGTGAATCTACTAGAAGATCAATATTATTATTTCCAAAATCGTCTAAATTACCTTTATATAGTAAATTAATATTATTTTCAAAACTATTACTATTTATTTTTGCATTAATAACTTTAATTGTTAAATCTTTATTAATATCTTTAAAATGTGAACTACTTGTAGTAATTAAAAAATTACCAGAAAATTTGAAATTATTATTCCAAGCTAATCTATATAATAATAACCCAGCAGGGATTGTTCTATCTTTAAGATTACTTTGTATTATTTCGGTTTCATAGTTAATTTCTAATTTTTGCGGTATATTATCAAGAAAATCCTGTTTGCTTTTGTAATACTTACTTTTATTAAATAACATAGTAAATGTAGTATGATCTTCTTCATATAATTTTTGCTTATCGACTAAATCATAAATTTCTGCTTTACCAGAGATAAATTTAATATTTTCTATTAGATTTATTATTTCAAATAAGTTTTTCCTAGTGCTAATTATTTTAAATAATTTAAAATTTAATGGTATTTTTGCTGATAATATGCAATTCTCATTATAAAATTTTACTCCAAATCCTCTTTGAATAGGCTTGAATCTTCCAAATGCTTCTCCTGAAAAACTTAAAAATAAATTCTGTTTAAGTAAATCATAGCCGATATTTATCACTGAGGTAAATTCAATTACTCTATTCACGCTCTCTTCTTGCCAATTAATTATTGAAATACCAAATTTAAAAGGGAAACCATAGGGTTTAACTTTAGAAAATTTAATAAGATACTGATTATCATTATTATTAAGCTCTTCTATATTAAGATAAGTACCAGCATATTTTTGATTTATAGAGTTTGATAAAGAGAACATAAAAGCAAACCACAGCCCGCTATATACTAATATAATAAAGATGACTATAAATAATAGTATTTTAAGAGTTTTTTTCATTTTAGTTTGATATTGTTGCATTACTCTATATGCCACACTGCGTAGGCAGGAATGACATCAATTGCTTTTAGTCATATAGACAATCATTTACACAGCTTTGTATATTCCTTATTTAATTTTACAATATCCCAAATCCATAAACTCATCATAACTATAAAAATTACTAATAAATATATTATGATAGAATCGAAAGTAGCATTCGGAATAATGATAAATATCAAAGATTGAATAAATGCTCCAAGAGATTTGCCAAATTTAGTGCCTATAACCTCTACAGCAGCTTTTCCTTTAGTTCTAAGTTCTAACGATAAAGGAATATATGTCATTTCTTTTGTTGAATCAAATAATGAATATTTGGAGGACTTACTTAATATATTTTGAATTGCTCCAACAATGATTGCTGCATAAAGAAGATCAAAATCACTAAAACATGATCCTATTTCTTCAATGAAAATTATGAAAATAAAAAATATTAAACCGGTAATAGACAGCATAATAGGAGTTAATAATGCAGAAATAAGCCAACCAAGTCTTCGAAGAATATTACTACCTATTATCATGAAAGTAACACATGATATTCCCATCCAAATATTAAATCTTCCCATAAAGCGGACATAATCTATTGTATTTGGATATAATTCTTTTATTTTTGCTTTCCAAGGTCCTTCAACTATATTAATGAGTAATCCATAACAAACTATTAATAAAGCAATATGCCCTACATATTTTGAGTGAATTACCATTTTAATACTTTCAATTACTGAAAGTGAAGTTTTAGTTTTAGCAGTTACTTTTTTTAAATCTAAAACAGCTATGGAATCAGTTAAAATAAATTTGTTTATTATCTTAAATAAGAGCATAGAAATTATTCCTGCAGCAACAATTATTGACATAACTGGCTGAAGCATTATAGTTGCCTTAGATGATAAACTAAAAGAATCTGGTAATAATTCAGAATCAATGATGCTCGAGCTGTTTGAGAAAAAGACAAGCACTGTACCTGCTATTATCAGGCCTATGTTACCGACCATTCCAAGAACTGGATAAAACCTTTTTGCTTTAGCCGTATCAAAAATGTGATTAGCAAATTGCCAAAACATTAAGTTTATTACTACTGCACTCCATAGTTCTGAAAAAATATACATCAGTGCATAGCTCCATTTGCTTGCTATCTTAATGAACCATTTAAAATTAGGATATGAAGCAATTAAATTATTTATTACTTCCTTATTAGGATGATAAATCTCTTGGTTTGGATAAATGATATAGGCAAATAATAAGAAAAATAATAAAAAACTGCCGACTATAATGTAGAAAATATATTCATAATTAAATTTATTACTAAGCTTAACGTAAAGCAAAGTAAAAATGACACATGATGGTAATACTAACCATAATTTTAGAAAGCTAATAATTTCAGCACCCATAGAAGGGACTACTAAACTATCTTTAATAGATCTCAAAGCACCAAAATTAAAAAGTATACATAGCATCATCAGTGCCATAGGTATAAAAAGCTTTAATTCTTTTTTTTCTATAGGCCAAATTATTTCTTTAACTTTCTCAAAAAAAACTTTAGGCGGTAACATTTTATATTATAACCTTGTATAAAAATAAAATTTAATTTTTAAATCTCTTAAGCACTAAAGTCAATTAAAATAATTAATTTTTTAAAAGTATTATTTCTCCATATCACCAATAATATTTAAGTTCTTATGGCTTTGCTTCAAAAGACGATATAATAAATTTTGATCAGAAAAATATGTTATTATTACATCCAATTTTCTTCATATTTGCTAAATTGATAGCGGCATTTAAATAACTTTGTAGGAATTTTAATTAAAGAAAATTAAAGAATTAGTATAAATAATTAGATTATTTACATATTTTCGGTTATCATAAACTTGCATTAAGTGTTATACCTAAAAGTGTCATTCTGGTTACTCGACTACTAAAAGAATAGAAAAAATGTTATGTTAAGTGGTTCTAGTTTATGTATTATTTGGTTATTTGGACTTATTAGCGGTTTTAATCTAATGATTACCGGTAATACTCTAAATTATTGGCTTGCTAAGGAAAATATAGCGTTGCAAACCATTGGTATATTATCATTTATAACACTCCCCTATTCTATTAATTTTTTATTAGCACCAATTTTTGATACTCTGAAAATAAAGTATTTAAATAAAATATTTGGTCATAGGTTATCCTGGATTTGTTTAACTAGTAGTGCATTAGTACTGCTTATATATATTTTTAGCTTTTTAGACCCTCATAATAATCTATTATTATTTGCCTTTATGGCTTTAATTATCTCTTTTTTTAGTGCTGCACAAGATACTATATTAAGTGCTTTTAGAACTGAAATAGTACCAAAAGAGTCACTTGGCTTTACTTCAGGAATATATATATTTGGTTATCGAGTTGGTATGTTGCTTGCAGGTTCAGGTGCTATATATTTATCTATTTATTTAACATTCAATAAAATATATAAAATCTTTTCTAGTTTGATATTTATTTATCTTATTTTACTAATTGTAAGTGTTAAATATTGTTACTCAACCAAAAACAGAAACATACAATTGATAATGAATAATCATGATAATATAAATCATATTTATCGTTTTATATATAGTACGTTAAAACCCATAGGATCTACTTCTTTTATTATTTTTACAATAATCTTTTTAGTATTATATAGATTACCTGATAATTTTATTAATGTTATGATTAATCCATTTTTGCTTAATTTAGGATATAGTCCTTTTGAAATAGCAAGTGTTGGAAAGTTTTGGGGAGTTGTAGGAGCTATAGTTGGCGGATTGCTTGGCGGTTTTATTATGAAGAAAAAAAATGTTCTAAATAGTATATTATTATTCGGTATTATTCACGCCTTAGCTCATATATTATTTATAATACTTGAAATAAAAGGTAAAAATTCTTTATTATTATTTATTACAATAGGAGTAGAAAGTATTACTGGTGGTATGGCAATGACTGCTTATATTGCTTTTATTTCTTCACTTTGTCAAGGTAAGTTTCGAGCTACTCAATATTCTTTTCTTTCATCAATGATGGGAATTTCACGCTCAATTTTTCCTATAGTTTCAGGCTATATTGTAGTAAATTTTAGTTGGCAAAATTTCTTTTTATTTACTATAATTATTACTATCCCTTCTTTATTAATTTTATTAAAAATAAAAGCTAAATTACAATAATGGATAATATATTAAGTGCTTTTGTGCATGCAATAATTTTAGCACTTGGTCTCATTGTACCTTTAGGTGTACAAAATATTTTTATACTTAGTCAAGGAGCAGAACAATACAGCCTTAGCAATGCTTTACCTAGTGTCATTGCTGCTTCAATATGTGATACTATTCTTATATGTATAGCTGTTCTTGGAGTATCTTTGCTAATTCTTGAAATTACTTGGCTAAAATTATCAATATTTATTGTTGGATTTATTTTTCTAATCTATATGGGATATAATACTTGGAATCAACCACATGTCAATCTTAAAACTCATGCCCAAGCTTTTTCTGCTAAAAAACAAATCTTATTTGCTATATCTGTATCAATATTAAATCCACATGCTATTATTGATACGGTTATAGTAATAGGTACTAGTGCTTTAAAATATAATGGCATCTCAAAAATTGTATTTACGTTAACCTGTGTAGTTATCTCTTGGGTATGGTTTTTTTCTTTAGCAATGGTTGGCTATAATATCAGAAGATTAAATAAAAGTACTATAATTTTGAATGTGATTAATAAAATAGCTGCTATTATAACTTGGTGTATGGCTTTTTATATAGGAATACAAATATTGTATGAAATCGATTTTATTAACTAGAAGTCTTGAAGGAAATAGGGAAACTATAGAGGAAATAAGTAAATTTAATTTAAATTTTAATTATATTCATTGTCCTTTAATTAAGTATAAAATGCTAGATTTTAATACTGATATTTTAAAAAATTATTCCAATATAATAATAACTAGTAAATATGTAGCAAATATCCTAGCTAATTATAACTTAAAACATGATATTTGGGTAGTAGGTAGCAAATCAAAACAATTGCTAAATAATAAAAACTTGAAAGTAGCTTATACTGCTAATAATGTTCAGGATTTAATTAAGAATTTTCCTGCTTACTTATATGAGCAGACTATATATTTATCTTCAAACGAAATTACTAGAGATTTACCTGCTAAAATAAAACGACATATCATTTATAATGTAGAATATTTGGATGAGATGCCTTTATCTATTACAAAACTCGCTTATGGAGAAGAATGTGCAGGAGATATGGAATGCAGAACTACAGTGTCCATAGATGTAAGTGAGGATTTGAGTACCGGATCAACGTATAAATTACCTATAGATGTAGAGTTTCGAAAGAAGTCTATTGACTTCATTTTACTTTATTCTCAAAATAGTGCTAAGACTTTAATAAAATTATTACATC
Organism: Candidatus Rickettsia mendelii; assembly: GCF_057543435.1. Taxonomy (NCBI): domain Bacteria; kingdom Pseudomonadati; phylum Pseudomonadota; class Alphaproteobacteria; order Rickettsiales; family Rickettsiaceae; genus Rickettsia; species Candidatus Rickettsia mendelii. The sequence goes on from NZ_BTGX01000023.1 coordinate 50,222, forward strand.
AAAATAATTTACTTGAGTATTTACAAGATAGTTTAGTTGTAGCTATAAGTTTGGAAGTTGCAAATATAGTTAGATCTTTTATTAAAAATGTGATTTACTGCGATGATCAAAATCATACTGATATAATTAAGTTATTATCTGAGAATGCAAAAATTTGACACTTTATTTAAAAGTAAAAATATTTTCTTTATAGTGATAGTAATATTTATCTTGTCTTCTTTTACTCTTTATCTTAATAAAGACGATTTTTTAAAATTGTTTAAGAATGAAAACAAAGATCTAAATCAAACTATTAATACAGTAGAAAAAAGTAAGCTAAGTATTAGTGATAGAAAAAATGAATATCCATTATTATCTACTAAATCACTTTTAAACTATGTAAATTCCTTAAAATTCCTTGAAGCATCAACTAATTTAGTAGAACCAAAACTAGACACTATTCCTAAATCGTGTTTAGTAGATTATATTCATTATTTATTAAACGTAAATTTATTAGTATATAATTTTTTACAAGACGAGGATTATAGTAAAGAGCTAAGAATAGTAAATTTTTATCAGCTGCCTCAAGATATAAGGAATATTTTAATTAATTTAGAAGCATATAATAATAATTATCTTATCTCTAAATCCAGAGGTATGGAAATAATCTTTCCTACAAATCATAAATGGCTTAAGAAATTTATCAAAATTGAAAAAAAACCTTCTGATATAAGAAAAAAAGAACAAGATAAGATTCTACTTTTAGAAAAGTTAAATTATCTCATTAAGTTTCTTTATTCAGAAAAATTTATGCAGGAGTTTATAAATAAGGATGTTTAGATTATTGTTAATATGTGCTGCTTTTTTACTACTTTATTTTGGATTTACTTTAACTCAAAGTTTTGATTCAAAAGTTTTTGTTAGTTTATACAATTATAATATTGAAACATCTTTTTTCTTTAGTCTTATTTTAGGACTTTTATTACTAACTTCTTGTTTCATTATAATTAAATTTTTAATCTTAATTATCGATTTACCACTTAAAATACATAATATTCTTAATAAACGAAAAATTAATCATGCAAGACATGCTTTAATTTTAGCTTTTGCAGAATATATTATGAGTAATAAAATTAAAGCTGCTTCTATTGCACGCAAAAACTTATTTACTGAAGATCTAAAAGGGTCACAAGAATTCTATAATTTAATTTTAGCTGAAACAGAAGAAGATGTAGATACAAAAATTTCCTATTTTCAAAAACTTACTAAATCTAAAGCATTTGCGTTTTATAGTGCTAAGAACTTAGCAAAGCTTTATTATGATAAATCTTTGTATAATGAAGCAGAAAATTATGCAATAAAGGCTTACAATTTAAATGAATTTGACAGCGATAATTTAATTACCTTAATACGTTGTTATAAAAAACTTTCTTTGTGGACAAAATTTACTTTTATAACAAATAAACTTGCAAAACTTCATAAACATGGTTCTGTGCTGCTGCAAGCTCAAGAAATTGCTGAGTATTATTTACTAGTAGCAAAGCAAGAAGTAGAAAATAATAATGTTGTTAATGCTAATCTTTATTTAGAAACAGCCTTAGATTTAAATTTTCTCAGTATAGAACTACTAGAATTTTACTTTAATTTAAATGATAAGCTTAATATTAATAAGAAGATCACAATATTAAAGAATGCTTTTCGTATTGTACCATCTTTAGAGTTAGTACAGCTATTTAAAAAATTCACATCTTTATCAAATCAACAAATTTATGAAGAACTAACAAAAGAGTTAGATATTAAAAAAGATGAGATATTGATTTTAGCAATAGGAGCATATTTAGAGTTATAAACTTCATATCCTATGTTATTTCTGCTAAGTAAGCTTTGTGTTTTGTGATTCTTATATCATCCCCTATATTTTGTAGCGGTATTATTGTGTTACAATATGCTAAAACTATATCATACTACCATACTACAGCTACGACTTACAATATTCTAGAAAAATAACTTTTTTTTTTACGCTAAGGTAATAAACTAATATAAAAATAGCCTCTTTTGACTCCTACTAGCTTCTTTATTCAAATTATTATTCTGATGACCACTAGATTGTATTGTTGTTAAATAATCATTTATTGCTTTAGCAAACTCTTCAGTTTTATAACGAAAGAAATGATCAGCACCATTAATAATTTTACAATCAACTTTAATATGTGATTGTTGTTTAGATAACATATTTGCTAGATCTTTTACGTCATCTGCTGATACTATACTGTCATTATCTCCTTGTAATATAAATCCTGGAATAGGACAAGGTGAAAGAAATGAAAAATCATATTTATGAACTGTGTTAACTGGTGGTGAAATAGCAATAAAATGGTTTATTTCAGGACGTCGCATTACAAGCTGCATAGCTATCCATGCACCAAATGAAAATCCTAATATTAGATTAGAATGAGCATTTGGATTATTCTGCTGTAACCAATCCAAAGCTGCACCAGCATCTACAACTTCACCGATCCCATTGTCAAATTTACCTTGTGATCCACCTACTCCCCTAAAATTAATACGTAATACGGTATAACCGTTATCTGCTAAAATCTTATAGGCGTTATAAACTACTTTATTATTCATATTACCTTCATATAAAGGATGAGGATGAAGAACTAATGCAATAGGAGCATTAAGTGATGTGGCTTTTGCATATCTTCCTTCAATTCGTCCTTCCGGACCGTTAAAATAAATTTGCGGCATAATTACTTATTACTTACATTTGTTAAGAATATATATTGGTTTTAGTGTAATTTCTCGATATTATATCTCTATACCCTTTCTGCATTATATAAATTTTCACCTGTTATGTTAACTATTTTATGAAAATACTGCTCGCTCTATAGCATTTACACTATGTTGTACTAAGTCTTTAGCAATTTCTTTAGTAATCATTTTTTTAAGACTGTTTTTAAGTTCTTGCCTGATGTACCCAAGCATTTGTGGTTCTGCTACAATAATCAACTCTTTATATTTAGCTCGATCAGCTGCCCCTGATATTTTTTCTAAGTACTTAATAACACTTTTTGCAGCGTCCTTATGCTCTATTTCTCTTAGAGAAGTATGTGATTCAAATAATGATCTAGGGTTAGACTTATTTTGATGAAAGCTTTGTCCTTTTTCGTGATGTGCCTCTAAATCTAAAGATAATTTTAATGGCTTAGTACTAGTAATCTTAAACCCTTGTGCATCGTAAAGCATCATTTGTTTGCTATCAATAACTGCAATTAATTTTAATGGTGCTGTACTTTTCATAATACCTCCATAAGAATAATTGGTTATTTTATGATAATACTAATTATTACTTAAACCAACATTAATTTAATAATTTTTGTTTTTCGCTATTAATTATTTGTTCAATCTTGTCATTAAGTAAGCGTACTTCGCTTTGCTCCACCTCTTCTTTTTCTATGACTCCAATAATTTTTACTTTTATTGTTCCTGATCTCCTAAACCAAAAACCTCTAGGCCAAAATAAACCAGCATTATGAACCATCATTACAATTGGAACTTTAGTAATTGAAGCCAGTTTTACAGCACTCGGTTTAAATTTTACTGTTTTATCAGGCGGAACTTTAGTGGATTCAGGAAATATTATTAACCATAATCCTTCTTTTATTTTTTCTGCACCTTCTCTTAAAATTTGAGCAACTGAGCTATTGCTTCCACGATCTACAGCGATCGGTTTAACGATTCTAAGTCCCCATCCAAGTAGTGGTATATTAAATAATTCACGTTTTAATACCCAAGAATGTTTAGGGATAATTAATTGCATAAACATTTGATCCCAAAAGGATTGATGATTAGATACGACTATTGAAATTGTTTTTGGTAGCTTTTCTAGCCCTTCTACTTGATATTTTAAACCACAACAAATTTTTGCAAGCAAAACAAAAGCATAAGAAAAGATAACAGCGATTTTATATCTTATTTGATAGTTGACATTGAAAAATGTTACAGGTATGTAACATATAAGAAAGAAAATAAAAGTAAATAATGATAATAAACCATAAAATGATAAAATTCTTAAACGCCAAAGCATAATTACTAAATATAATTATATTGATAAAGTGGTATTTATAACATAATTTTGCAATGAGTAAAATAAAAAGGTACTAAATGAAAAAGACCGTTCTTTCAGGTGTGCAAGCAACTGGTTCTTTACACCTTGGTAATTACCTTGGTTCAATTAAAAACTGGATTAAAATGCAAGAAGAATATAATTGTTTTTTCTTCTTAGCGGACTTACATGCTATAACAATTGATATTAAACCTTTAGATCTTAATAATTCAATTATAGAAACTATTGCATTTTACCTAGCAGCAGGTCTTGACCCTAATAAAGTAACAATGTTTGCTCAAAGTATGATAAAAGAGCATGCTGAATTTGCTTGGATACTTAATTGTATTACACCGCTTGGATGGCTTAAACGCATGACTCAATTTAAAGATAAAGCAGGTAGTGATCAGGAAAAAGCCTACCTTGGGTTATTTTCATATCCAGTACTTATGGCAGCAGACATATTAATATACAAAGCTGATATAGTACCTGTTGGTGAAGATCAAACACAACATTTAGAGCTGACAAGAAATATTGCAGGCGTAATAAATAGAAAATTTAATAAAGAAATTCTAAAGGTTCCAAATATTTTAGTTAGTGATTCCGGTACAAGAATCATGAGTTTACGGGATGGAAGCAAAAAAATGAGTAAATCTGATCTATCTGATTTTGCTCGTATCAATTTAAAAGATGACAATGATCTTATTTATCAAAAAATAAAAAAAGCTAAAACAGACTATTTAAGTATAATAAGTTATGATAAAGAAGCAAGACCAGAAATTAGTAATTTGTTAGATATTTATAGAAGTTTATCTGGAAATAAATTGGAAAATATAATTAAGAATTATCAAAATCAAGGTTTTGCAAAGTTTAAGAAAGATTTGGCAGAAATTATTATTATAAATTTACAGCCTATACGTGATAAATATTTAAAATTAATGAATGATAGAGAATATTTATTGAAAATACTGTATAAAGGAGCAGAAAAAGCAAGAATTAGAGCATCTGAAACAGTAAACGAAGTGAAAAAGCAATTCGGATTTGTAATATAAATTTATATTTTATTCAATTTTTCTTGAATTACACAACATTTTTTGTTATGAATCATTCTTGGATAGGTGGCCGAGAGGTTTAAGGCACTAGTCTTGAAAACTAGCGTGCGGGTCATCCGTACCGTGGGTTCGAATCCCACCCTATCCGCCACCTCCTAGAAAGCTTGCTAATTTTGAGTTTCATGAATAAAGAAATTATCAACAATAAAGCTAGTATAGCTTTTATTAGGCTTCAATAGATAGAATGTATAGCTTTAGAAGAAATAAAATTATATCTTGAAAAAAACTAAATAAATCAAGATTTTATTATTTAGTTTTAATGTTCTAACAGCTTTTATCCCACTATTTTAGGATAACATAATGGTAGAAACACATATCGTGAAGCTCTAACTCCAAATAAATTAATTACAATATATCTACTTGTCTATTTGATCTAACATTATCTTAGCAGCTTTTATTCCTGTTTCTTTTGAAATTTTTGTATTTGTAATTTCAGTATGGAAAATTATTTTACTACAATCAAGCTTACCAAGCATAAAATCGGTTTTTATATTCCCATTATCTAAATATCTAGAATAAGCAGCTATTGGTGTGCGGCAATTTGCACCTAAATACTCTAAGAAAGTTCTTTCAGCTTTTATTAATTCAGAAGTAGAAAGATGATTAATCTGCGTGCATATTTTAAGCATATCATGATTGTCTTTTCTAGCTTCTACTGCAATAATACCCTGCCCTATACAAGGCAGCATTTGATTTAGCTCAATTAAGTGACAAAATTGTGAATTAAAAGCACCAATTCTTTTAAGCCCAGCATATGCTAAAATTATTGCATCAACTTCACCATTTATTAGTTTTTTTATCCGTGAATCAACATTACCTCTAAAAACTACTATTTGTAAATCTGGCCTTATTTTCTGTATAAATGCTTTTCTACGTACGGCTGAACTACCTATTACAGCATTTTGTGGTAGTGTGTCTATAGATTTATATTTAAAGCAAACAAAAACATCTCTTGGATCTTCATGTTCTAAAACAGCAGCAATTACTAAATTTTCAGGTATTCTACCCGGCACATCTTTCAAAGAATGAACTGCTAAATCAATTTTTTTATTAAGTAGGGCTTGCTCTATTTCTTGTAAAAATAAAGCTTTACCACCTATATCGTATAGTGGCTTATTTTGAATCAAGTCACCGCTAGTAGTAATAGGTACTATCTCACAATTAACATGAGGAAAGTATTGCTTGATTTTGCTAATCACTAAATTAGTTTGAATTAAAGCAAGCTGGCTTTTTCTTGTCCCTATCTTGATAGATTTAATCATCTAATTTAACATTCTATAATTTCAAAAGGACTAGTAAAACTTAAATTATTACTGCTTATAACTACTTTATGATTCATAATAACTGGCTGATTTATCTGACCGTGTCCTATTCCTGTTGCTTTATAAGTGTAGATGTTTGGAATATAATTTAAACAAAAATTTTTTATACTCTGTTCTATATATTCATCCCCATTAGTAAAATCACCGAAAATTATTGCTGCTACATTATCAAATATACTGGCATTTTTTAATTGCACTAGATTACGATGCACATCATAGCCTTTTTCATTAACATCCTCAAATAGTAATATATTACCATTTTTAAGATTAATAGAAGTACCGATTAATTTGGTAAAAACTGTTAAATTTCCACCTAGTATTTTACCTTCTATAATGCTATCTCTAATTTTATTTATAGGTGTAAGGGATATTTTAGTGTTATTACCATTCAAAATATCTAGTATAGATTTAATACCTTGATTGTGAGGTGGTAGTAAAGAAGTTAATACAGGACCATGAATAGTTGATATATTATAATATCGATTTAGTAGTAAATGTAAAACTGTAATATCGCTATAACCTATTAAAATTTTATCACCTTTTTTTGCTATATTAAAACAATTTTCTACAAACTCACTACAACCATACCCTCCGCAAAAGACCCAAATTATTTTAACCTGTTCATTTTCCATAGTTTCTTTAAATATTCTGAATCTTTCATTCTTAGGGGCAGCAAAAAATGGTAATTCATCACCAGTAAAGATTTTATCATCTACTAAAACTTTAAATCCTTGTAAAGTTAGCATCTCAACTGCTTTATTTAATTTTTCTTTAGCATCAAGGCAACCTGATGCTGGTGCTATAATTGATATAAAATCTTTCTGTTTATTAAAAGTAATTTTCTTCATTTTATAATTTCTTTAAGAGTTATTATCCTGTGTAGGCAGTAATTTAGTAGAAAGTTATGAAAAACAAGTTTTTTATATTTTTAGTCTATAAAATTTATAGTTTTTTATACTACATTAAATATTTTTACTCTGGATTCATGTGTAACCACAATACTGGTTAGGTCGCAGGATGATAATGAATTTTTGGAGCCATATAACACTGCTCTATAGTATAACATTGTGACTATTTTTTATCATAAGGCATTGTAAAAATAAATATAGTTTTCCCCTGTTTATCGTTTTCTGCCCAAATTTTTCCGTCATGTAGCTCGATTACTTTTTTACATAAGGCAAGCCCTATTCCTCTTCCTCCTGATGTAGTACGTGTTTTGGTACTTACAACAAATACACCAAATATAGTTTGTAATTCCTCTTTTGGCACCCCTATTCCGTCATCTTTGATACTGAATAAAATATTATCTTTCTGTTTTTGTAAGTGAATTGTTATTATACCATCATTACTATAGCTAATAGCATTAATTATTAAATTATCAAATGTATGCTTAATATGATGAGTATCACAGTTAAATATTATCTTTTCTTCAATATAGGATATAAAATTTAGCTTTTTACCGTTTAGATATAATTTCTTACATATTTTAATTCTTTCATGTAATAACTCGCTTAAATTTATCTCTTTTTTATTTAATTCATAATTAAGACTAGATAATTTTGAAAAATCTAAAATATTTTTTATCAAACTATTTAATCTAATAGAACTTTTAGCTATTATTTCTACAGCATTACGGCGCTGATCTTCATTAAATTTATCGTAATTACTCCATAATGTTTCACCAAGGCTAATAATACCGGTTAGTGGTGTGTTTATTTCATGTTTTATATTACGCAAAAACTCATATTTTAAATCAAGTAATTTTTCTAACTCTTGTTCTCTATATTTAACTCTATTCCTTAAATGAGCATTTTGTATTTTAATTAATTGCTCTTGTTCTTGTCTTGGCTTTAAGAACACTATTAAAATGCTACTAAATAAGGTGAGGAAATATATTACTTTTAACTGAAAACTTTCTAGATTCACTAACAGCTTCTCATCTATAAAATATTTATAAAATTCTATACTGGCAAACAAACCGCTAACAGTCATAAACAAAGTGGTATGCCATTTAAATAAGTTTACAATTATAAACAAGTTAATAATAGAACTTATTAATTGTAGTTGATAGAAATTACTTGATATAACAAGCAAACTACCAATAAATATTAATATCACGAAAGTGGCGATAAACCAAAACAGTGAAATAATATATTTTTTTTTGAATTTTAATAGCCATAAAGGATAGGTGATTAATATTGCAGAAGTGATAAGAACACAGTGGTAAATAATGTTATATATCTTTAGATGGTTCATTATTTTACTATTAGGCATTGTATATAAAGATAAGAAAATATTTATTAGTATAAATATACCAACATAGCTATAGGTAATTTCTTTACGTGGCAAAGTACTTTCCCAATATTTTAAAATATTAAAATTCTTAATTAAATGGAAGAATGCTCTAAGACTCTCTCTTCTTTTTTGATGAATTATTCTAACTGTTAGCGGTTCCTTTAAAGAACCAAAGCCTCCAGGCTGCTTTAAAACATAATGACTTCCAAGGAAAAAGATCAAATTTATGATAGTTGCAGGTAGTATAGGATAAATTCCTAGAATTTGTCTTAAAGAAAATAACTGCCATAATATAATGGCTAATATTGTAGCAATTGTACTGATAAAAAAAGTTTTAGCAGTTGATTTAAAGCCGTATATTAATAAAATTAATGGTAAGGTGATAAGCGGCAAATAAATGCTAGTTAATAATAAGAATAAATTTATTAGATTTTTAGTATAGAGCGATATGATAAACCCTACTAAACCTATAGTCATTGCTATTATGTAATTATAATTTAGAAAATTTTTCTTAGTTATATCATTAGTAAAAGTTACTGCTGCAACATTAATGTAAGAATTAATACTTGAGATTATCGTTGCCATAATAATACCAACAATTAATCCCTTGAATCCTAGATAGCTTTTAATTATTTGTAAAAGTAATTTATTAGTATCTACATTAGGATTTTGTGATAATAATATTGTAATCCAAGTGAATAATATAGACAAACAAAGACAAATAATTGCTGCAATAAAAAATATTTTTGATATTTGCTTTGTATCTTGTGCTATTAATATTCTTTGAAAAACTGAAGGACAAATCGATGTAATAGCAAAATATATAAAAATATTTAAAGAAATCCAAAATTTAGTACTAGTATAGTTAAACAACTCTTTTATATCATTAAAATGAGTTTGCACGTTTAAATTGATAGCTATATGTGAATCACTAAAAGCATTCCATATAATAATCCCTATTACTAGAATAATAGTATTATAAGCAAAAAACTGTATGGCTTCTGCAAAAGTAACTGATTTTATACCGCTAAAAGCTGAATAGCTTATTATTACGGTAGCTATAAATATGTCTATGTAAAAATTTGAAATGTTAAAAAATAATTGAAGTATTAGGTTAATTACATGAAAGTGCATAGCAATTCTACCTATAGCCATTAATATGCTGACTATAGATGTAAGAATGCAAACTTTATTGCCGTATGCACTGCCTATTATCTCTGCTACCGATAAAGATCCTAAAAATTTTTCAAGACGTGGAGCTATAAGGTAACTAATAAGCAGCCAACTAATAATACTACCAAATATACTAGGTAATAAGTAAAATAACCAGTCCGTATATATTCTTGAATTATCAATTAAAAAAGTACTAGTAACAAACCAAGTAGAGATAAGAGTTGCAACTATCGTACCTGTAGAAAAATTTCTTTTCCCTATCGCATATTCATGAACATTCTTTATACCCTTAATATTTACAAACCCAATTATCAAATTTATGACTAAAAAGCTAGCAAAAATGATAATATCTATATTTGAATATAAAAACATAATTTGAATATAAAAACATATAGCTTTAGGTTTTTAGTTATTTAAAGCGTTTCTGCATAAACACCTATGATATTATCTCTACTGGATGTAGTTGCATGGATTAGTAATGTATCTCTATCATTTTGTGATTAAATCACTGAATCCATTAAAATATAAAATAACCTAGTAATATTAGTTATTTTTTTGATACTATGCTCGCTGCAGTATAGCTACAGTTTTAATATGTTTTACTAAAACCATACAACAAACAATACCTTGTCACAAAAGCAAGAATCTAGAAAAAATAGGCTTGATGTAATACAAAATTTATAAATTTTATAGAATAAAAATATAAAACACAAGTTTTTTATAACTTTTTACTGGATTTTTGCTTTAATATCTATTGCTTTTAAAGAGCTATACAACAATGCTTCCTATACATGAGAATGATATGAATACCATGGTGCTCGCAATAACTTTACTTTAATCCCTTTAACGGTAATATTTGCTTCTTTATTAGCAAGATATTTTTCTTCTCTAATTAAAGCAATAGCTTTACTTTGATAGCTTGAGCATATTAGGCCAATTTTATCGCCATCTCCAAATATCTCTTCATTCTTAGCTAATAATGGTAAATTTTCTTCTGCTATAACTTTGTATATCTTTTTTCTTATAACACCTTGATATTTAGTTCTTGAAATAACTTCTTGTCCTACATAACAACCTTTATCATAACTAACTGCATTAAGCTCTTCAGCACCATATAAACTTGGGATTGATTTATTGCTAATTAAATCTTCAGTGCCATCTATTATTGAAAAATTATATTTATCTTCTAAATATAATTTTTTGTTATATTTACTATCTTTTATCGGTTCATTTACTATCGAACGAAAACCAAGTGAGAACCATCTAGGATCACGAACCGTAATTAATGTGTTAATATTTAATTTTTGATGTGAATAAACAACTTTATATTGCTTACTACAATCTATTATTTCTATTTTAGAACGTAGTTTGTAAAAACTAAGGTGCTCTATTAAAGCAGATTTATGATTTTTATCAAGATCAATATAAATTTCTTCAGGGAGATAAACATATACAAAAAAATCAAATAAATATCTTCCTTGATTATTAAGTAAGTAGGTATAGCAGTAACTATTCTTCTGAATATCGTTAGTTAGAAAATTTTGTAAGAATTTTATTGAATCTAAACCTATTATTTTAATAACATTTCTATTACTTAATATTTCGTACATAACTATAATACTATTGACTTTATACTCTTTTCACTACTATAATTTAAATTAATATAAATTAAACCTAATAATCATGAGATGTTCATCTTACTGTACTTCCTCTGAATATAAGATGAGTGATCTAATTACTAATTTAAAAAAGATTGGTCTTGAACCTCAGCATTTTGACGATGTTTTATATATTCGGAAAGAAATAAATAAAGATTCAGATTTTATAGATGTATTTTTCTTCCCTTTTGGTTGTGTAACTATTTGGGGTGGTGATGCAATTCAAGAAAAGATAGTCTTAAACGATACTGATTTAGTGTCTAGCAATAAACTTAATACACCAGTATCTGATTATATTTACTTTGAATATAATATGAAATCTCCTAAAACTTTCATCGATGAAGAAAAAAATAAGATAGTCTTAGCTGATAAATCAGTTTTTGTTAAACTCTCTATTTCTCATGCACTTGCACAATCAATTAAACTGAGCGTTCTTGAGCAATCTGTTAGTAACTTGATAGTGCAAACAACTCCTATACAACAGGAACTTGCTAGAACTGGTAGTGTATCACTTTCTAAAAAAGAAATATTACAGCAAATAGGTATATTATTTAACGAACGTTATTCAATTAGCTTGCATAGCGATATATTTGATACTCCAGAATTTTTTTGGCGTCGTCCAAGTTATGAGCCTCTATATCTTATGACTGCAGAGTTTCAAGATATTGAAATACGACAAAATATAATGAATAATCGTCTTAATATGATTCATGAGTTACTCAATATTCTTTCAAATGATCTTAACTATAAACATTCTACTAAACTTGAATGGATTATTATTATTTTAATTGGTCTTGAAGTAGTTTTATCTTTATCTCATACTAATCTTTTTTTAAAAATTATCGGAGCTTTATAAATAGCTTCTCTATGCAAATTATTGATAATCAAAGAACATTAGAAGAATTTTGTGAGCAGTTGTCTAATAAGACATGCTTAAGTATAGATACGGAATTTGAACGTCGTTATACTTACCACGCCAAACTTAGCATAATTCAGATTAAAGCAGAAAGTGAGTGTAGAATAATTGATGTACTAAGTAATCTTGATTTAAGAGTTTTTAACCGACTACTTATAAATAACAATATCATTAAACTATTTCATGCTCCTCGTGAAGACTTAGAAATTTTCTACAATTTATTTAAAGCACTCCCTTCTAATATTTTTGATGTACAAATTGCTGCTAATATTTGTGGCTTTGGTAAACAGCTAAGCTATGATGATATTTGTTACAAAATCTTTGGCGTTACAATTGATAAAACTTACCAAAAAGCTAATTGGTTAAAACGTCCTATTACACGTGATATGTTAAATTACGCAATGTTAGATGTTGAGTATCTAGAAAAAATATATAAAGAACTAACTAATATAATTCTAAAAAATAATTTAACTGGTAAATATGAGGCTGCTCTTCAACATTTACTTGACGCTAAAAATTATACAGTAAGACCAGAAGATGCTTGGAAAAAAATAAAGTTTAGGAGCAAAAGTAGAGATTTAGTTAGTAAAATCCAAATGCTTGCAGCTTACCGTGAAAAAAATGCACAAGCTCTAAATATTCCTCGAAAACATTTTATTCTCAATGAAGACTTAATAAAAATTTGTAAATATCTACCATTAACAGATAGAGATTTTAAAAATCTAAATTTAAAAAGTAAATATTTACATAAACAAAAATATAAAGATGCAATAATAAATTTATTTAATGGGTATTTATATGAAAAATAATATCTACTAGTATTATTACTGCAGGCTTTCACGCCATTTTCATACAACAACGACTTCGTATACAGGAGAGAATCCAATAGAAAACGATAAAAAATAAAAAAGCCCCTCATATTTTTTTCTATAAAACTTATAAGTAAGACTATAGAGACTATCTAATGATACTATAAAACTATCTCATATTGAGATCATAAAATTAAGCCTTGCATCATGAATTTGCAGATTAATTGCTCTTTTAAACACACATTAACATTTATATAATCAACTAAAATTCCATTCGCTGTATCCAACCTTATAAACTAATCACAATATAATAATTATAATTTAGGAATATAAAAACCATTATTTATAGGCTAAAAATTTTTAAAATTACTTAATACTATTAATTTATTTCTTTTACTTATAAAAGAAGTTCTTACTAAATCAAAATTAATTTTTTGTTAATAGACACTTAAATCCTGCTTATCCATTTATAGCTCTTATTTGGGATTTAATTATCATGCGAGGAAAACTACAAGTTTTAACAAGGTAATCAAGTAGAAAATTCTATAAATTAGAATTTTTTGCTAGACCCTTCCTAGTCGCTTGTAATGAAAATTATAGATCTAAATGTTAATAGTTCTTTTATCCACGGCAAGTGCTGCTTCCTTTATAATCTCACTTAATGTTGGGTGAGCATGACAAGTTCTTGCTATATCTTCAGCAGCTGCTCTAAATGCCATATAAGCTGTAAGCTCAGCAATTAACGTACCTGCATCAGCTCCTATAATATGTGCTCCTAAAACTTCATCTGTTTTACTATCAGCAAGAATCTTAACCATCCCTTCTGTACTACCAATTGCTCTAGCTCTACTATTTGCTAAAAATGGAAATTTACCTATTTTATAACTAACACCTTTTTCTTTTAGTTGTTCTTCTGTTTCACCAACACTTGCCACTTCAGGATAAGTATACATCACGCTTGGAATCAAATTATAGTTCACATGCCCAGCCTGCCCTACCATAATTTCAACAGCAGCTATTGCTTCTTCCTCTGCCTTATGTGCAAGCATTGCGCCTTTTACAGTATCACCAACAGCATAAATACTTGGAATAGTAGTTTGAAAATGCTCATTAATTTCAATTCTACCTTGCTTATCAGTAATAATTCCTACTGTCTCAAGCCCTAAATTTTGTGTATATGCTTTTCTACCTACAGCTATTAACACAATGTCACTAGTTACTACTGAAGTTTTACATCCTTCTTCAATTGTTAGATTCACTTTATTAGACTTAACCTCAGCAGATATTACCTTAGTACTTAGCTTAAACTCTATACCTTGCTTTTGTTGCAGCTTCATAAACTGTGCAGCGATTTCTTTATCGAGTATCGGCATAATACTTGGTGCATATTCAATAACTACTACTTTAGATCCTAAACGTCTCCAAACTGAACCAAGCTCTAAACCTATATACCCGCCACCAACTACTATTAAATTTTCAGGCACTTTAGAAAGCTTTAAAGCACCGGTAGATGAAACTATAAACTCTTCATCAATCTTGATATTAGGTATTTCTATTATGCTAGAACCTGTAGCAATTAAAATATTTTTAGCTTTAATTTGTTCATTATTTACTTCAACAATGTTAGTAGCAATAATTTTAGCTTCTCCTTGTATTTTAGTAATCTTATTCTTAACAAATAAACTTTCTATACCTTTTGTAAGATCTAAAACTACTTTATCTTTATTTGCTAGCATTTTTTGTAAATCTAATTTTACTTCTGCAGTAATACCTATATTTTCAAAATGTTTTAATGCTTCTTCGTATTTCTCAGAAGAATGTAAGAGTGTCTTAGATGGAATGCAGCCAATATTTAAACAAGTGCCGCCAAGTGTGCTATTCTTTTCAATACATGCTACCTTCATACCAAGTTGTGCAGCTCTAATACTACCTGTATAACCAGCGGGACCGCTACCTATTACTATTAAATCAAATTCCTGCATACAATCCTCTAACCTTATATTTTAAGTTACTTTAATCAAGAAAATACAATATTATAAACTCTATAACAACTTTAATTTTATACTATTCTTACTTGGTGCTGCAATAAAACTAATTAAGGTAATTTTATCTTCAAACCTATCTTTATAATTTTGTAACAAAGAAAACATTTTCTTTGAAATAGTGTAATTGTGATGAAGAATTAACGAGTTTGATTCACCAATCTTTTTTATTTCTTGCATTAAAGATAAGGGATTATCAAACTTAAGGCTAATATTTTCATAATCAACAATTATTTCAGCAAATCCTACCTGAGAAAATAAAACTGGGACATGATCAAAATGAATAAAAGGTGAAATATGAGGAGAATGTTTAAAATTGCTTGCTATTTCTGTTTCTACTAAACATTTACGTAAATTCTTTAGACTATCGCCACCAATAAAATTGCCGATAAAAATACCATCAGCTTTTAAAAATTTTCTAATATTAAATAAAAAACGCTGTATGTCGTTTATCCAGTGTAATCCTAATGAATAAATAATTAAATCAAAAGAATTTTCTGGAAATTCTAACTCTTCTTCATCAATTAATAATTTGTGATCATGCTTAAACGAATTAAGTAACAAATGTGACATATCTGTTGCAGTAATTTCAGCATTTTTGTAGGTACTTTTTAGTAATTCGGTAAGATACCCACATTTAGCAGATACCTCTAGAATTGCAGAAAAATCTTTATTAATTAATTCTAACCGACTGATTATATCATCAGCTGCTTGCTTGATAAAGATACTTTTACTTATTCCAGCTACTGCATTATTGCGATTAGTTTGTAGTTTTAATTTGTTAAATATATAACTCTCTCAATTTATTTTTCACTCTCTAGTCAAAGCAACTACCTTAATTTTGGTTATTGCATAATAAAAGCTTCTAAACGCTAGCAGCATTTCTCCAAAGGATAAAAACAAGCTAAGGTTTTATGCCTTGAATAAACATATTTTAATTGTTTCTCCTTAATAAGAATTTTTTGTTTTTCTGCAGATGAATTACCTATAAATTAAACTACTAACCTACTTTGAGAACCTTTAATATATTATTTTTCTTTCTATCTTATTAGATTTTGTAGATTAGCAATAATAATATAAGTTTTAAACAACATGTAAACTTTATATTATTATGGTGTCAATGTAAATTAAATAATATGAAATTCAAGCATTAACAAAGCTAACTACTTTATAGATGCAGGTAGTAAAATATCATTTTCATATTTCTTCCTATAATGTATACCACTATTATAATTTAAACCCTTCATTCTATAATATATATTATAATCTAAATCCTTCATTTTATTAAATAATTGTTGTTGTCTTTTAAAATGAATAATCTAGGAAGTAATTTTGGGATTATTTCCGTATAAAGTAAAGTAACTCGGAATCAACATGCTAGTTCTAGTAAGTTCACTTTGTGCTTGATACATAGAAAAATTAATAGAGTTATTATGTTTTAAATAAAACTGTTTATGTTTCTCATAAATTTTCCTTTCTTTTTT
The DNA here is from genome assembly GCF_057543435.1 of Candidatus Rickettsia mendelii. Lineage (NCBI taxonomy): Bacteria > Pseudomonadati > Pseudomonadota > Alphaproteobacteria > Rickettsiales > Rickettsiaceae > Rickettsia > Candidatus Rickettsia mendelii. The sequence continues at coordinate 67,120 of NZ_BTGX01000023.1, forward strand.
TATTTGTTTTTCTGAAGACGATAACTTATCATTACAGTCGCGACATGGTGATTTTATTACTACCTGCTCTTTATAAAATTTTTTGTTCATCTTTAGTACTTCTAGAAGCAGCACTGCTTGTTACTATATGTACTAATATTAAAAAACATATTATTAATTTAATAATCATAAATTTAATTAATTTTAATAGGGACTGGTACCATAATATTACTTTTGTATCTTTTATTGCTACTAAAAAGTAATTTTTTTTGAATATTTTTGCTATTTACTGTAACTGTATCTTCTAAAATTTTTCTACTATTACTTAGATAGCTATGTAATAATGCCTTATAAAGCACCATATTGCTTGCTATTTTCGCTACATCATGCTTATATTTATATCCTAATGAATGTGTAGCTGAATGATAATGTGCTATAGCTTTGTGCCAACTTCCAAGCTGATCATATTTTGAACGTAAAAATTCTGCACCATAACGAATATTATCCTTTGGATCGAATGCCTGTTCAAGAGAGTTAAAAGCTTCTAAATGATGTCTTAAATTAATCTGCATGCATCCAACATCAATATTCTCATGTCCTTTGACAATTTGCTCTTTGACAAAATTCATTGCTTCTATTTTATTATTAAAATAATAGCCTTTACCTTTGACATTTACAGTCCAAGGCCACACTATCATAATATTACGAATTTTATGTTTTTTACCTGATTCTTTTAAAGCTATTGAATGCAGTGTATTAGACGGGATATTAAATTTTTTTTCAAAGTGAGGGAAAAGCTTTGAGCATTTGAAAGATTCAGCAATTTCATGATCAGCAATAGTGCTGTTGGAAAAGAAAATCAAGGAAAATGTAACGAAAACTATCCTAATAAGCATTTGTCCTAAACACGTTTTTAGTTACAACTTGAATAAACTAACATATCATAACTTTCCTTAGGAGGCAATGGAAGTTATGATATAACTCTGTGGAAGTAATCTAGATTTAGATTACTATCAAAACATCTCTCTGATAATTGTTTATCTTTTTTTCTTCAGACTTTATCGCACACTTAATATCAGCAGCTCATCACTTATAAATTCCTGATGCTTTGTAACCCCATTTTATTATTCTTAATTATTTTTGTAATCATTAGGAATAGCATATAAACCACTCTCTAATTTAATGTTTATGTCTTCTAATACGATATTTATGATTTTTTGTTTTCTGTACAAGTAGTTTTAATATCTAATCACCTTGTGTTGCATTTTATACTAGTGAACCTCTCTTTTACCTTGGCTATTCCTCATTTTAATAGCATTTTCAGTCCATTTATGGTGCATTTAAGTTAAATATGGTTGAATTATTATGTTTTACTTTATCTTAACTAATGGTGGTAATTGAAAATTCACCCGTAGGTATTAGATAGAATAAATATGTTTGATAAAAATATTGAAATGAATATTTTGTTATAATTATCTCCTTCTTTAAGATTACTTAAGTTTAAACTCAAAGAGCACTAAATATAGTATTTTGTAATTAAATTGGTAATTGACTGATTAAATAAAAATGTTTATTATTATTAAAGCTTAAGTATAAAAATATAATCACTCTTATGAAAGTCGTTAGTTCATTAAAATCGTTAAAAAAACGTGATAAAGATTGTCAAATCGTTAAAAGGAGAGGCAAAATTTTTGTAATAAATAAAAAAAATAAAAGATTTAAAGCAAAACAAGGTTAGTTATTTCTAGTAATAATTTAAAGTAAAATGGCAGGTCACTCAAAATTTAAAAATATTCAGCATCGTAAAGGTGCTCAAGATAAAAAAAGGGCAAAAATTTTCACTAAGTTAATTCTAGAGATAGTTAATGCTATCAAAACTGGTTCTTCTAACAATCCTGAAAATAATCCACGTCTTAGAAACGCTTTAACCGCCGCACGCAGTCAAAATCTTCCTAAGGAAAAAATAGATAAAGCTATTAATAGTGCAGATGGCTCTGCTAATATTGGAAGTTATACAGAAATTAGATATGAAGGTTATGCACCTGGTGGTATTGCCATAATAATTGAAGCTTTAACTGATAATAAAAATCGTACTGCTGCTGAAGTACGCTCTACTTTTACTAAATATGGTGGCAACTTAGGAGAAACTGGTAGTGTTAATTATTTATTTAAGCATTGTGGAGTTATTCAATATCCTAGCAGTATTACTTCTGCTGAAAATATTTTAGAAACAGCTATAGAAGTAGGTGTAGATGATGTTGTATCTGATGAAATATCCCATACTATATATACTGATATTGAAAGCTTTTCTAAAGTTCTAGAATTTTTAATTGACAAATACAGTATGCCTGAAGATTCTTATATAGGTTGGGTCCCGTTAAATACGATCGTTATAGATGATAAGGAAAAAGCCGAAAAATTACTAAAGCTTGTTGAAGTTTTAGAAGAAAGTGATGATATTCAGAGAGTCTTTGGTAACTATGAATTATCAGATAATGTTTATGAGCTATTGCAAAGTGAATTATGACTTCAGACTTAACAAGTTATCAAATAATTATTTTAGCAGCTGGTAAAGGTAGCAGGATGCAATCTGATTTACCAAAAGTAATGCATAAAGTTGGCGGGGTCCCAATGCTTGAAACAGTATTAAAGAACTCTCTTAAAGTAACAAAAGATGTAGTTATAGTTTATTCAGAAGAACTCAAAAAACACTTAATACCTTATAAAAATAAGTGTCGCTTTGCATTACAAAAAGAACCTAAAGGTACAGCTCATGCTACTTATGCAGCAATAAATTTAATTGATGAAAACAAAACAATATTAGTTTTATACGCTGATCATCCTCTTATCACTCCAAAACTTATGTATGAATTAATAGATTATTTAAGTATTACTAATGCTGCATTAGTGACTTTAAGTTTTAAAAGAGATAATCCTACTCAATATGGTAGAATAGTAACTAATCAACAAGGGGAATTTTTAGAAATAATAGAATATAAAAATGCAAACGATGAAGAGAAAAAGATAAAACTTTGTAATTCAGGTATTATGATTTTTAATCCTAGAATTTTAAATAAATACTTACCTTTATTTGCTACTAATACTCACGGTAATAAGGAGGTTTATTTAACTGAAATAGTAAAAATATGTAAAGACCATGGTGAAAAAGTTTCATATTTATTATCTCATGATTATGATTTAATTGTTGGTATTAATAATAAGGAAGAGCTTGTAGAAGCTAATAATGTTTTTTCTAAAGTATATTGTTAAAGTCTATTGGAGAGGTGGCCGAGCGGTTTAAGGCGCACACCTGGAAAGCGTGTTCACGGTAACGTGTCAGGGGTTCAAATCCCCTTCTCTCCGCCAATTTATGGTAGCAATGCATTTAGGTTTTTTATTTTTGGCATTTTACTTATATTAGCGTTGTAGAAAAAATGGATGCTAAATAAGTGTTATACTAAAGAAAATAATAAATCCATCACAGCGAATCTGGAAAAAGCTTTACATTATAAATCATTGTTTATTAGAAATTATATGTAAGTAATTTATCTACTATTGTTGCAGCTGAGAAAATTTTAGAACATGTTAAGTTTTATAAACATTTTTAAAATAGATTAAATTTTATTTCTGCTGCTGTTAGATCTTTTAGAGTACGTGATCCTGTACATAGCATGGTAATCTTAAGCTGTTCTATTATTAATTTTATCTTATTAGATACTAAGCTTTCTGAAGTGTCTGCTGCTCTTAAAAATTGACGAGCCACACCAAAAATGTTAGCCCCCATACGAATTGTTTTTGCACCGTCAATGCCAGATTTTAAACCACCACTAGCAATAACTGGAATATCTGATGAAACTTCTCGTACCATTTTGAGAGAATCTAAAGTTGGGATTCCCCAGTTAATAAAGCTACTAGCTATAAGATTCTGTAATGAATTTGTGGCACGGTATGCTTCCACCTGACTCCAAGATGTTCCTCCACTCCCTGCAATATCAAGAACCTTAACTCCTGTATTGATAAGGTCCATAGCAACTTTTTTAGATAAACCATATCCTACTTCTTTAACAATTACAGGAACAGATAGATAATTAACTACCTCTCTTATCTTAGGTAGAAGATTTTCCCAATTTTTATTACCTTCTGGCTGAGTTAGCTCTTGCAACACATTCAGATGTAAAATTAAGGCATCAGCTTTAACAGCATCTACTAAATACTGACATTTTTTTGGAGTTAGTCCATAGTTAAGCTGTACTGCACCAATATTAGCTAATAATACTATGTCAGGAGCGATATGCCTTACTGTAAATGTTTTTATCGTATCTGGTTCTGTTAATAGAACACGCATAGAGCCAAGCCCCATAGCAATCCCTGCTTTTTGAGCAGCTCTTGCCAGTCTATAGTTAATATCCTTAGCCCGGTTTGTACCTCCTGTCATGCTAGAAATTAGAATAGGTGCTTGCAAAGATTTTCCTAAGAAATTAGTAGTGATATCTATATTATAGTAATTAATTTCTGGTAATGCGTTATGAATAAATTGAATAGATTTAAAACCACTTTCAATATCTGATTCAACATTTTTTGTAAGATTAATTTCAATATGATCTTTTTTTCTCTCTATGTCTAAATTTATATGCGATTCTTGAGTGCTAATTTTAGCTTTAGGTAGAACTTTATTATTGAAGTCCCCATATTTTTTCTTGTGTGCTTTATCTCTTTCTTCCCAAAGACTTGCTCTAGAGATTAAGTAAGGTGCATCGATAAAAGTAAACACTTCTTCTATATAACCCTTAGAGTGTAACTGGTTCCTAAAAACTGAGAATATCTTTGAAAGCAAATCAGCTCCTATCGTCTGTCTTAGCTTTGAAAATACTGTATAATCAGGTAGATTCTCATATAAATTAAAACCACAGAACCACTTCGCTGCATTGCTGTCGGTAATATAGTACTCTAGCTCATGATCTGATAGATCCTCTATAAATTGCAGTAATAAACACTTCAGTAGACGTAAAATCCCATAACTTTTGTAATTATTATCATCTTCTATATCAACTAATTCAGCTTTAATAGCGTTAAAATCAAATAGTGACTTAAACTTACGATATTGATGATTCTTTGAAACTAATTCATCTAAACTTACTATAATATTATACTTAGGCATTTTAGCTACTAATTTTTCTTTATGGATAATCTATATCAATATTTCTAGCTTTGCAAAATATATTTCTATAGTTTTATTATTACTTATTAATACATAACTAACATACTAATAGTTAATAATATAGAGTTAGTAGATCAAAGTTTAATAGCACTTAAATATTTAGTATTACAAGAATGACAAATATATGGAGTAAATTATCATCTTTTGCATATTGGTTGCAGCAATCCTTTACCTAAAAGTTTTTTATTACTATATAAAAATTAAGCGTTATAATATACCATAATTTAGACATATACTTTCTTTAAAAAACTATAAATTATATCAGAATTAAGTAAAAAATAATTCTGCCCACTATTATTCCAAAGCTCTTATAAGCTTTTTTAAGACATTAAAATAATTTCTTTATGCTCTAGATTAGCTTTCTAAAGCAGAAAGAAAGAGCTTTATAGATCCGCTCTTTTAAAATCCTGAATCTTAGATTTTATTGCCAAGCTATTTGTATCATAAAAATATATTACAAAATAGTAGGCAGTGGCTAGTAATAATTCTAAAGGAGTTATTGGCTATAAAATAAATGAAGTATAGATATTATTTTATTAATTTGTACTAGGTAAAAAGTGAGTGTTTTACCAGCTTTTTGAAACTTGCCAAAAACGCACATAACATATGCTAGATTTAGATATTACTATATATAAAAAACTTATAAATATGCTAAAATAACCTTATAGTAGTTTGGTGGAGCCAGAGGGAATCGAACCCTCGACCTTTTGAATGCCATTCAAACACTCTACCAACTGAGCTATGACCCCAAAATAAATTTTTCCTTACAATAAAAAACTAAATATATAAGTTTTTTTATAAACTTAATCTTTATCTTTTAATATAATATCCCTAGAAGAAATTATATTATCTATTATTCCAAATTTTTTTGCTTCTTCTGGTGACATAAAATTATCACGTTCCATGCTTTTTTCAATATATTTTAAATCTTGTCCAGTATGTTTACTGTATAACCTATTAAGTAACATTTTGATTTTTAGTGTTTCCTGAGCATGAATTTCTATATCAGTAGCTTGTCCTTGATAACCTCCTGACGGTTGATGTATCATAATGCGGCTATGAGGTAAACTATAACGCATTTCTTTTTCTCCTCCGCAAAGTAAAAGTGAACCCATAGAGCAAGCTTGACCTATGCAAAGCGTAGCTACTTTAGGTTTTATATATTGCATGGTATCATAAATAGCAAGACCTGATGTTACAATCCCTCCAGGAGAGTTTATATACATATATATATCTTTTTTTGGATTTTCTGCTTCAAGAAATAGCAACTGTGCAACAATTAAGTTTGCCATATGATCTTCAATAGTACTACATACAAAGATTATACGCTCTTTTAACAGTCTTGAATATATATCATAAGCACGCTCACTGCGTGCTGTTTGTTCAATTACTATTGGTACATATGACATTAATATTTTCTCCTAAAATTGATTCTTTTGTTACCTTAGAAAATGTAATTGCCAGTGACTATAGACATTATTACATGTCTTGACAAAAGACTAAACCATCATACTGTGACTTGACCAAGTAGTGTATGAACTTGTAGTACATAGTTTAATGTAGCAAAATACTATAAATTTTAATAAAATAAAAACATAAAAAGTTTATTTTTGCTGTATTTCTGCTTTTGCTGGAATGATACCAATTAACCTTAACAATGTGCTTGAGCGTGCTATTTCAGAAATAACCTATAGCACAGCATGATAAAGTTTAGTATATCTACGCAATAACAATGAATTTTTTTGCAATGATATAACTTTATTGTGGTTTATTTCTTATCTTCTAAAGCATTAGCAAGTATATCTCCCATATTGGTTGTATTATCACTGGAACCATATTCTTTGAGAGCCTTTTTACATTCTGCTATTTTATGAGCTTTTATCGATAAAAAAACTCTACCGGTTGATTTTTCAATAGAAGTAACTTTTGCTTCTATTTCTTCATCTACTTTAAACATTTCAGGCTTTTGTTCATCTTTTTCATCTGATAACTCAGATCTTTTAATAAAACCTGATACTTTATTATTTAATAGTACTTCTAACCCATCATCTTTAATTTCTGTTATAAGGGCTTTAACTATTGTATCTTTCTTATATCCTTCATTAATTTCTTGATATGGATTTGGCAACAACTGTTTTATCCCTAAGCTAACTTGTTCTTTTTCAATATTAATAGCTAAAACTTTGCATTCTATTTTATCTCCTTTTTTATATGATTTTAGCAGTTCAGTACCCTTATCTTCCCAGCTAATATCACCTTCATGAATCATACCATCCATATTATCACCAAGCGCAACAAAAATACCAAAATCCGTAATATTCCTAATTGGTGCTTTAATTACTGTACCGACAGGATGATTTTCAATAAATTTTATTAAAGGATTTTCTTGGCATTGTTTAATACTTAAAGAAACACGATGCTTCTCAGTATCAACTTCTAAAACTATGAATTCTACTTCTTGACCTATAGTTAGTGTTTTTCTATAATTCTGATTAGATTTTAACCAACTAATTTCGCTTGAATGAACAAGCCCCTCTAATCCATCTTTTAATTCTATAAATACGCCATAATCAGCAAAATTTGTAACTTTACCGACCATTTTTTTACCGACAGGAAATTCTTCTTTAATTGCTTCCCATGGGTTAGAGTCAAGTTGTTTTATACCGAGAGATATTCTTTTAGTCTTTTCATCAAACTTAATAACCATTACTCTAACTTTTTGGTTAAATTCTAGCACTTCTGAAGGGTGATTAACTCTTCCCCAGGAAATGTCAGTTAAATGTAATAAGCCGTCAACACTTCCAAGATCAATAAATGCACCATAATCAGTAATATTTTTGACAATCCCTTCTAAAATCATTCCTTCTTTAATTTTAGATAACATTTCATCTCTAGCTTCAGAACGTGATTCTTCTAAGATAGCTCTTCTTGAAACTACTATATTACCAAGCTTTTTATCCATGCTTAAAATTTTAAATGGTTGTTTGATATTCATTAAGGAAGTAGGATCTTTAATTGGTCTAACATCAACTTGGCTTCCAGGTAAAAATGCTACTACACCTGATAAATCTACGGTAAATCCTCCTTTAACACGACCAAAAATTATACCATCGACAAATTCACCCTTAGAACACATAATTTCTAGTTGTCCCCATAATTCTTCTTTAATTGCTTTCTCACGGCTTAATATTGTTCTACCGTTACGTCCCTCAATCTTTTCGATGTAAACTTCGACTACGTCACCAATTTTAGGTGAGAATAAAAATTCAGACTTAGGTATTCTACCTTCATTTTTTAATCCAACGTCAACAATAACCATATCATCCTTTATTTCGATTACTTGACCTTTAACTACTGTTTTTTCTTTTATATGACTTGTATCAACAGTTTTAAGCATTTTAGAAAAATCTTCTTCAAAATCGCGATTAATTGCTGCAAGTTGTGGGACGAATCGTTGTTTTAGTTTTATTGGCATATTTTTCTCGTAATATTAGTAAGGTGCTAAACTAATAAAAAATTTTTAAAAAGGTTAATAAAATTAAATAAAATAACCTAGCACTTTGAAAGTTGTATTTTCAAGCTATTTTATTCTTTGAGATTCTACATCTGAATCTGAAGCAGAGCCTAATATAAATTGTATCACTTCCCCTACAACTTTTATAGCAGAAAGCTTTGAAGTATCAATAATTAGAGCATCTGAAGCCGGTAATAACGGTGCAGCTTTTCTCTCTGTATCTCTTTTATCTCGCAAAATTATTTGCTGTAAAATCTCGCTAAGTATACATGGTTTTCCTTTTGCTTGCAACTGCTTATATCGCCTTTCAGCTCTTACTTCAGGATTTGCAGTTATAAAAATCTTTAAGTCGGCCTTAGGTGCAACTACTGTTCCTATATCTCTTCCTTCCATAATAATTCTTGGTATTATTTTAATTAGATTAATTAGGTATTTATTTAAATTATCTCTAACTTTACTTATTGTAGCAATTTGTGAGGCAATATCTCCTATTTGCTCATTTTCTAGATCAAGATTATCTTCAATTTTTAATCGCTTAGATAAAGCAATTACCGCATTTATGTTAGTGATATCTATTTTTTGATTAATGCAGTTAAAAGCAAGTTGTCTATAAATAATGCTTGACTGAAAATATTTAAGAGACAGTTTTTTCGCTAGCATTAAACCTATAGTACTTTTGCCTGAAGCAGCAGGACCATCAAGAGAAATTATAAAATCTTTAGAAAAATCAAAGGCTTTAATTTTTAAATTAACCATTCCTAATTATTAATTAAATTAAAATATTATAAATAAATATTATAAATAATGTAAATAAAACTTGAAATCTAGAACATTATATAATAAATTTAGGTTCTAGAAAGGGCGGTTAGCTCAGTGTGGTTAGAGCATTACGTTGACATCGTAAAGGCCGGTGGTTCAAGTCCACTACCGCTCACCATATTAATTTTAGTGCTACAAAAGCCAACATTATTGTCAAAAATTTATATACTATATCCCCATGTGTGTGTATCCTTTCAGATTAAATTGTAAGAGCTATATTTGCTTTAAAACCTCTTCTATATCTGCTGTTTAGTAAGTAATAAGCTCCTGTCTCATAAGAGAAGAAAAAATATTGCCAATATATGCTTCTCTATAATTTTATTAGTAATTTTTTCCTACCTAAATGTAGTCATATTTTTTACAAATCAGTAGTGTTTTATTGAAAAAGGCATCATTTTAAAGGTTGATAATCTGAGTTACTACCAGCTCACTATTGCAGATTTTTTAGTAAATTTATTAATGCTTAATAAAAGTTAATTCACTATCTGAAGAATATTGAGTACTAAATTCATACCCTAAATATGAGAAATTTTTAAGTAGTTCAGGAGAATCAATTAAATTATTGGCTATAACATTAACCATATTCCCACGAGCCTTTTTAGCATTTATTCCAATCGTTGATAATTTACCATTTTTATTTTCTTTAAAATGAATATTAACTAACGGATATTTAAGTTTATTTAGATTTACTACAGATGAATATTCTAAAGATGCTAGATTGAGTAAATACTTATTGTTTTGTTTAGCAAGAGTATTATTAATATAATTGGTGATTTCTTCTTGCCAAAAGCTAGTTAAATCATTTATTTCATCTAATTTTGTTGCCATATCTAATCTATATGGCTTAATAGCATCTAACGGCTTTATAACTCCATAAAGTCCTGATATAATAAGCAAATGTGATTGTAAGAAATTTAGCTCATGACTAGTTAGTTTTTCTGCATGTATATTATTAAAGACATCTCCTGCATAAGCAAAAATAGCTGCTTTACTGTCTTGATTATCAAAATCTGTAAATCTTTCTTTATTTATACGCGCAAGTTTTGCGCTTATATTCATTATTTCTGATAATTGATCTTCAGAGTAATTTTTAAGTATAGCAAGTAGCTTATTTGTTAGTTTTGGAAATAAAGGGTTTACCATGCCGTTTGAATAAATTGAAAATTCAAAATTAAGAGTTTTAGCAGAGGAAATAATAACAAGCATTTCTATTTAACCTGAGTACTTGGAATATATGAAGCAATATTACCAACATTTCTATTAATAGTATCAATTGTTTTCATAATTGAATAGTATAGATCCACTTGATTTTGTAGTTTTTTGTTAGCACAATTCATTAAAGTTATAAAAACAAATAAAATTATAAAATATCCTATTAGGATCATCTTTTTTTCTATTGCAGATGTGTTTGGTCACTACAATCTATATTATCAATTAATCGTATCTAATAATTTCTTTAACTATTTTAGGCTTTAAACAATATTCTAAAGTTTCTTCGTAACTATATTTAGATTCTTTAATATAAGATATCTTTTCATTATTTCTATAGTGCTATACTTAGACTATTCTATAATTAATTACTCTTTAAACAACTTTTTGGGCATTCTATAATAAATAGTATTATAGAACTTTTCATTGTTAGGAAATTTACGTTTTCTAATAGAAAAGTTGCCAAAATTTCTAATTTCAATACGATTCTGTTTTTTAAGAGATTCGCTTAAATAATCTAAAATTAGATCTACCGACTCCATAATATCTTCTTTGGAAAGATAATTTAGTTTCTTATGTATTTTATTTATTAAATAATTCTTAGTAACCATTATTGAAAAATTGCTTTAATTCCATTAGCACTTTTTTTAAAAAAATTAGAGGTGATACTATCAAAATCTTCAAATATCACTTCCATTAATTTAGATTTTGGTTTTAACTGATAATCTTCAACTGTCAAATTAGTATCAATTCTCTTAACTTCCTGAAGCCATTTTAATGCTGTGTCTTCTGATCCTACACTATCTACAAGCTTCAATTTCAAAGCTTGACGACCTGAATATACTCTCCCATCTGCTAGTTTTTTGACATCTTCTATAGGAAGATTACGCCTCTCAGAAACAAGTTCAAGGAAAAAATTATATGTATCCTCAATATTTTCCATAATAGCTATTCGTACTGCTTCTGTGAGTTTTTCTGTATGGTTTGGAGCAGCTTTTAATTCTCCAGATTTAAAATTATTAAATTTAATGCCTAATTTCTGAGCTAACTCCGTTATTTCAGCTGTTTGCAATATCACACCAATTGAACCTGTAATAGTCCCATTATGGCTAACAATATAGTCACCAGCAAGAGAAATTAAATAACCACCACTTGCTGCTATTGTTCCCATAACTATTACTACCGGTTTTTTTTTAGATATTTTACGCAAAATATTATATATTTTTTCTGATCCTACTACCGTACCACCAACAGAATTTACATTAACTATTAATGCTTTAATATGTGGATTATCAATTATTTTTTTTAGTTTTATGTCTCTTTTTTCATCTTCAAGAATTATTCCGTCTATTAATATTGAAGCTATATAATCTTTATTATTATTAATAGGTAAGACTTCTTTTGGAATCAAATCTTTAAAGATAACTAAAAGTAAAACCATGACTAAAAAAATAGCAATAAGCTTCCAAATTATTAGTTGAGATTTTGTTTGCTTTCTTTCAATTAAATAATCAGATGGTATATTCATAAATCTAAATATTTTAATTTGAACCGTTTTTTGATCTATCAGTGCTTTTCATCATCTCAAAAAACTCACCATTAGTTTTAGTATTTTCAAGTTTTTTTAGTAAAAATTCTATTGCCTCACCGCTATTCATTGGATTAATAATACGCCGTAGAACCCACATTTTATTTAATATTATTTTATCAACCAATAGCTCTTCTTTTCTAGTTCCTGATCTAGTTATATCAATTGCAGGATAAATACGCTTATCAGCAATTTTACGATCTAAAACTATTTCAGAGTTACCAGTACCTTTGAATTCTTCAAAAATTACCTCATCCATACGGGAACCAGTCTCAATTAAAGCTGTACCAATTATAGTAAGAGAACCACCACCTTCAATATTTCTTGCTGCTCCGAAAAATCTTTTTGGCCTTTGTAATGCATTAGCATCAACACCGCCTGTTAATACTTTACCGGATGATGGTACTACAGTATTATAAGCACGAGCAAGACGTGTTATCGCATCTACTAAAATCACTACATCTTTCTTATGTTCTACTAGACGTTTAGCTTTTTCAATAACCATTTCTGCGAGTTGTACATGTCTAATTGCTGGTTCATCAAAAGTTGAGCTAACAACCTCACCACGTACAGAACGCTGCATATCTGTTACTTCTTCAGGTCTTTCATCTATTAATAACACTATTAAAAATACTTCTGGATTATTAGTAGTAATAGCGTGTGCTATATTTTGTAATAATACAGTTTTACCTGTACGTGGTGGTGCTACTATTAATGCACGCTGCCCTTTACCCATAGGGGAAACTAGTTCAATAACACGTGTACTGAAGTCTTTACTATTATCTTCAAGTTCTAATCCTAATTTCTCATCAGGATATAATGGCGTTAAATTATCAAAATGAACACGATGATAAGCTTTAGAAGGATCTTCAAAATTTACCTTATTTACTTTCAGTAAAGCAAAATAACGCTCTCCAGTTTTTGGTGCTCTAATTTGGCCTTCCACTGTATCACCAGTACGCAAACCAAAGCGACGAATTTGACTAGGTGAAATATAAATGTCATCAGGACCTGCTAAATAATTTACCTCTGGCGAACGTAAAAAACCAAACCCGTCAGGTAATACCTCAAGTACTCCTTCCCCAACTATTAAACCTCCCTGCTCTACAGATTTCTTTAAAATTGCAAAAACTAATTCTTGTTTAAGTAACGAATTAACATTTTCAATTTTCAACTCCTCTGCTTGGGCTTGTAGTTCTTCGGGTAATTTACGCTTTAATTGCTTTAAATTAATAATGTTACCATTCTCTACAAAATTATTATAATTTTTATTAAATTTAAAATTATTTAGTTCTTCTGTGGATTCTTTATTAGTTGTGTTCATTATTTTATTATTAATAGATTATAATTGAAATGAGTGAGTTATCAAAACTTTAATTACCTTAAGTTTATTAGTTGCTTTCTCCAAATAAACAGGCACTTGGCAATAAAGCCTTATCCGCTATTGCTTTTAATTTGGTAGGTACTTCATTTGAGAAAGTAGCAAGTAAGCGTTCCTTTTCTTGTTCAGGGCCTCTATCCTGATAAGAATAACATTAATAATGTTCTTGTATTTCAGTTAAATCTGTAGAAATTTTTTTTAATTACTCATAAACATTATTTTTAAGTTATTATTATATCTTTTATAATTAACTGAATAGTATAATTATCTTGCCAATTATTTGTTTTTAATGTTCCTATTGCTGAAATATTTTTTGCCTTAGGGTTCAATAAGACATCCTCAAATGAAGTACCTACTGAATTAAAAGCAATAGCAGATAAGGCTTTATTACCAAATGCCTGTTTATTTGGAGAAAGCAAACATCTAATATGTTTACTTCCTACAACATCTGCTTTTAATACAAATAAATTATCAAATTTAAATATTGGTTCATGATTACCTTGTCCAAAAGGTTCTAAAGCACTTAATTCTTCCATTAAAGGTAAATTCACGCTATTTGCTGTTAGATCAAAATCATATTCTGTATGCTTATAATTTTTTAGTTTTTTTATACTAATTTTAAAAGCATTATTTAAAAACTGTTGTAATTCTTGTAATTTTTCAGCAGTTACAGTAAAACCTGCTGCCATAGGATGACCACCACCAGCTATTAGTAAATTTTTACTTTTAGCATTAATAATTTCAGCACCAAAATCAATACCAGAAATAGATCGACATGATGCTTTACCAATTCCGTTACTTAGAGCTATAACTGCTACTGGTTTATCAAATTTTTCTTTTAGTCTTCCTGCAACAATCCCTATAACCCCAGGATGCCATCCTTCTTTAACAATAAATAATAAGCTATAATCTTGTTGCGTCATAGCAATTTCTATTGCTTCTTCTATCATTAATAGCTCAAGTACTTTACGCTCATTATTATGTTTTTCAAGTTCTTCAGCTAGTTTTTTTGCATGGATAGAGCAGTTGGTAGACAATAAATTCGCACCTAAACTTGACTTCCCTACTCTACCGCCTGCATTGATACGTGGACCTAAAACAAAACCTAAATGATAACATTTGGGTGCTTCATCAAGTCCTACTATGTCATATAATGCTTTAATACCAATATTTTGCCTTTGTTGCATTACTCTTAAGCCGCTAGCTACAAACGCACGATTTAGTCCTATTAATTTTACCATATCACAAACAGTGCCAAGAGCTACTAAATCTAGATATTTCATTAGGTTAGGCTGAAGATTTTTTGCAAAATAATTTTGCTTTTTTAAACTTAATAATACGGCAGTGGCAAATAAAAAAGCGACCCCTACTGCTGCTAGATATTTATACTCACTCTTTTCATCAATGCGATTTGGGTTTACTATAGCTACTGCATCGGTTAATACATCTGTAGCTATATGATGATCGATAACTATAACATCAAGCTGGAGAGCTTTTGCATATGTTAAAGCTTCATGTGCCATAGCACCGCAATCAACTGTGATCAACAACTTACTGCCATTGTCTTTAATTTTTTGTATTGCAAAAGTGGTAGGACCGTACCCTTCAGCTATACGATCTGGAATATAAATATCACATATTATATTCAAATCTCTAAAGATATTTTTAAGTAAAGCAGCTGAAGTGGCACCATCTACATCATAATCAGCAAATATACATATTTTTTGTTTATTTAAAATAGTCTTAACAGTTCTATCTACTGCGGCTTTCATATCAAGTAAATGAAAAGGATCAGGTAGTAAATTTTTGATTTTCGGTACCAGAAAATTTTCTACTTCTTCTAGATTATTTATTCTTGATGCTATTATTCTAGCAAGCAAATCACTAATTTTAAAATTTCGACATAATTCTGTAACTATATCTTCATTAATCAGCTTTTGCTTCCATATTTTACCATTTATTGATATTCTTTGTTCCATTATTATTTTGTTACATTCTTGAAAGTTTCTTAGCTTCGTCATCTGCAATTAAAGCTTCAACAAATTCATCTAATTGTCCATCTTTAACTACTTCATCTATTTTATAAAGTGTCATGTTTATACGATGGTCTGATACCCGTCCTTGCGGGAAATTATAAGTACGAATACGCTCGGAACGATCTCCTGAACCTACCTGTCCACGTCTACTATCAGCTCTTTCTTGTTCTTTTTTTCGATGTTTTTCTTCATATATTCTAGCACGTAAAATCTTTAATGCTTTAGCTTTATTTTTATGTTGTGATTTCTCATCTTGTAATGCAACGGTAATACCTGTTGGTATGTGAGTTATTCGTACAGCAGAATCGGTAGTATTAACATGTTGTCCACCTGCACCAGATGCTCTATAAGTATCAATTCTTAAATCTTTTTCTTCAATCTTAATGTCAACATCCTCTACTTCAGGAAGTACTGCAACAGTAGCAGCAGAAGTATGGATACGTCCATTTGATTCAGTTTCTGGTACACGTTGTACTCTATGAACTCCAGACTCAAATTTAAGCTTAGAGAATACATTTGTACCTTTTATTAATGCTGATGCCTCTTTATAACCTCCTATACCGGTATTAGAAATAGAAAGTATCTCAAAACGCCAACCTTTTAACTCAGCATATC
Organism: Candidatus Rickettsia mendelii; assembly: GCF_057543435.1. NCBI lineage: Bacteria > Pseudomonadati > Pseudomonadota > Alphaproteobacteria > Rickettsiales > Rickettsiaceae > Rickettsia > Candidatus Rickettsia mendelii. The sequence goes on from NZ_BTGX01000023.1 coordinate 83,479, forward strand.
TTTGATACATATTAAAAAGTATAGCACTAAAAAGTGCAGCTTCTTCACCACCACTTCCTGCTCTAACTTCAATAATTGCACTTTTGCTATCAGCCGCATCTTTTGGTAGCAGAGAAATTTTTACAGCTTTTTCAAGTTCAGGTAATAAATTTTCTAAGCGATGTATTTCATCATTGATCATTGCTAAAGTTGCAATATCTAATCTTATTTCGTGTTTTAAATTATTTACTTCTTCTAGCTCTATTTTAGCTTTATTATATTTTTTGATCTTTTCTACAACATCTTCAAGTTCAGCATATTCTTTAGATGCTTTGACAAATTCATCTCCGATTAGACCAGAAGACAGCTTATTACTTAGATCTTTATATTTATCTAAAATCTTTGTTAAATTATCTGATAAACTCATATTATTTGTGATTTATCTATGACGAGATTAATAATTTACACTCTTTTGTCACACCACGACTTGATCGCAGTATCTCAAGAAGTATTTTTATATTTTTGCAGATACCGTGATCAATTTACGGTATTATATCAATTTAATCACTTTTGTGATTCGCATAGGAATTATTAAAATACTACAATAACATCAAAGCAGGACTTTCTATAAACTTCTTAAATGATGCTAAAAATTCAGCCCCGATAGCACCATCCACTACTCTATGATCGGCAGAAAGAGTTACATCCATAATTGTTGCTATTGTTATCTGATCATTTTTGACTATTACACGTTTTGAACTGCTACCGACACCCATTATACAACTTTGCGGTGGATTGATTATAGCATTAAAATTTTTAATACCATACATACCAAGATTAGAAATAGTAAATCCTCCACCTTGAAATTCTTCAGGAGTCAACTTATTAGTTCTTGCTCTTTTTATCAACTCTTTCATTTTATTTGATAATTGAACAATATTTTTTTGATTAGCATTTTTAACCACTGGTGTAATTAATCCACCTTCAATTGCAACTGCTACTGAAATATCAATATTATTATAATATCTAATTGCATTTTCCTGCCAGCTTGCATTAGCATTCGGTACTTCTTGCAATGCTTTTGCGACAGCTAAAATAATAAAATCATTAACTGATATCCTTGTAGATTGATCTCCAGAAGTAGATTTACCTTCAGAAAAAGATTTATTAATGCTCTCTCTTATATCTAGTAACTTATCAACATTACACTCTATTGATAAATAGAAATGTGGTACCGTTTGTTTCGACTCAAGCAGACGTTTAGCTATAATTTTACGGATATTATTATTTGGTACTAAACAATATTCCTCAGGATTTCTATCCACTATCTTATCATTAATTATTTTTGAATTCGAAAAGTATGATAATATATCTTGTTTGATGATTCTACCGTGTGGCCCGCTACCTTTTACATCCTCAAACCTAATATTTTGAATTTTTGCAAGCCTTTTTGCTAGAGGTGAGATAAAGATCTTACCATCATTTCGATTTGGAATCTCTATTTGTTTCTCTTCACTAAGACTTTGTATAGCGGAAGCTTCAGAAAGTTTTGAGAAATCAACATCATTTTTGGCTAATGTATTACTATTCTTTTTAATAAACTCTTGAATATCTTCTTCTGATTCTCCTTCTTCACTTAATACAGCAATTAAAGAGTTTACAGCTACGTTTTTGCTGCCTTGCAAAACAATTATTTTAGTAAGTATTCCCTCATCTATTGCTTCAACTTCCATTGTTGCTTTGTCAGTTTCAATTTCAGCAATCACTTCTCCGGGATTTACTTTATCCCCTTCTTTTTTTAACCACCTTGCTATATTTCCTTCTGTCATGGTTGGAGATAAAGCAGGCATTAAAATTTTAATTGGCATAATCGGTTTAAGTTTTATATTTTATTGTTATTTCAGAAAATTAGCTTGTTATCCCATAAAATGAAAGACCAACTAAAAAATATAAAAAAATAACTTTTTGTATTTTTATATTAAAATTAAGGCCATTTACTCTGGGTTCTAGTCGTTGCTAATAATGGCCATGAGAGCAACATCAAGATAAATGACTAATGTACTTTATTATCAGGGCTGACTACCATTATCATCTGCTTGCCTTCCATTTTAGCTTTCTGATCAATTTTAGCAAGCTCCTCAAGTTTTACTTCAATACGCTCAAATAATTTTTCACCAATATCTTTATGGAGAATTTCTCTACCTTTGAACCATAAAGAAATTTTTACTTTATCTCCATCTTTTAGAAATTCTTTTATTTTTCTTAATTTAACTTCAAAATCACCTTGACTAATATTAAGCTTAAATTTCATTTCTTTAAGTACAATATTTTTTTGCTTTTTACGCACTTCGTGTGCACGCCTTTTAGCTTCATATTTAAATTTACCGAAATCTAAAATCTTACAGACCGGAGGCTCGGCATTTGGTGATACTTCAACCAAGTCAAGACTAGCTCTTTCAGCAAGTTCCATTGCTTCTCTTATATTTACAATCCCATGCATTTCACCATTTTCACCTACTAAACGAACTTTGCTAGCTCTAATTTCTTTATTCGCTTTAGGGAAATTATTTTTAACTCCAGAAATAAAACTTCTCCGTATTATTGTTTATTAAATATCACTGCACTTAACTTACTTTATTTAAAATTACAAGTAAATAAAATATTTTATCTTTCTTTATTATTATAGAAAGCTAATGAAACTCTTCAATAGCAATTAAAAAAATATTGAAACTACTAAGCAAACTCCAAATACTAATAAGCAAATTCTAGTTAATTTAGCAACTTTTTCTTGTATCTTTAAATTTTTTAGCTCTAAATCATGCTTATGAGCTTGTTCTCTTTGTGCCATATCTACTAATTTTTCTAAAATACCTGGGTAAATACTTTCATATTCGGTAATTAAATCAATTGGTGGTAATATATGTTCAAATTTTTTATTATAAAAACTATTATCAGATTCATGTACACCAAAAGTCTTAGCATAACCTTTATTTAGCCTATTATTACTTGTAAAAAAACTTTTAGTCTCTTTCATATTCATTTCTTATTTTTTGAAATGCATATAATAAATTACTTCCAACTATTTTAAAATAATCAATTAACTGCATTTCTTTTTTTTGTTGGATAGAGCTTTTTATGGCCATTATGCTTATTAGCTCTTCGTAAACTAGTCTTATAAAATTCTTTTTCATTATAATACTAAATGTATGAAATACTTAATCGAGTATTAAAGGCTTATATCTAAAATTTATAACATTATTGAATTTATTGCAACAGATTATAAAATTTTTATCATATCTTGAGATAATTTTTATTTCTTTAGTATCTTTCACCTAATGTTTTAATACAATTAAACCACTAAAATTGCTAAAGATTTTACTACTAAATGCATTATCATCAAATATAATTTGATCACTGTTATAATAGCTGTTTTCTTTATACAAATTTAATACTCTATCAAACTTTTTTAGAATCTCTTGTATCTCAGTATATCCTAGCATATAAGTTTTTGTTTACCTTACATTTATTATTACTGAAACTTGCACATACATGTTTTGCTATATCTGTGATAATCTAAATTATTATTTTACCATTTCAGGTTTTAGATGCATTTTAACGCTAATCCTGTTTAATATTAGAGACTGCGCTCAAACAATAATAAATCTTACTTTAAAGAAAATATATTTTTGTAATTATATGCCTAAAACTTAGCAAGAACTTATTATCATATTATAATTGCTTAATTTCAGCATAAGCTCTAATCTCCTCTATCCATCATTTTCTTCTATATTACCTCTAGCTATATTTGCTTAAAACTTAATTTGACGCTGAAAATTTCTTACAACTATTTCTTGCATATTTATATATCATTGACAAGTGAAATCTTTATCTAAATATTATTGCAAGCAACTAAGGTTTTGCACACATTGCTTATATGTCATCTTTGCAAAAGTAGAGATTCAGTAAAAATATTTATAGAACACTCATTTTTTTACTGGATTGCTTTGTTAAAATTTATTCTTGTAATGACTATGCATTTCAAATTCTTTTATTTCTATAAAAGAAAATAGAAATTTTTACTCCCTTAGGAAGGGCATGATATAATTTAAGCTTGTAGTATAATGCCATATTTTATAGTGATCATAATCACTGATATATTTTACTGTCAGCTCTTCATTATTTTATGGTTTATGTTGATATTTTAATGAAAATTCCTTTTTCGAATAAAATCGGTTTTGTTAATATTTGTCTAGTCTATGTTATTCCAGATTAAGCAGGAATCCATTTTTAGGTTAGTAGAACTTAGAATTTTAAAACTCAAAAATCTAATATATCTTTCTTTTTCTAGGCTCCTATCTACGTAAGAACAATATCAGATACATACAACAACGTCAATTAACCATTAATCTTAATAAAATGCTTTTCAGTGTGAGGATATCGCTCATAATATTGAACTGCACTTTCTATTTTAAAATCTCATATAGCTATAGTACTAACGTCTCTACTTATAGGTTTTACATCGAAGCTACAACTGCTAGTAATTCCCCAAATATAGTTTATCTGCAAGGATTAGAAAGAGATTGTTGCTAAATGAAATATCCTTGGTTAATCTGTTATAAGAATTTTCTTCTTTTTGTGTACTTTAATTAATTCAACATGATTTTCCATTTAAATGAGATTTAAAAAATCTGTCAATATTAAGATTGAGTTTTCTGAGATTCTATTTTTAATTTCATTTAAATTATTAATAATTTTATACTCGTTAGTTTCAAAAGGATTTTTACTAGTTTTTCTTGACAAAGTTTAATAGCATTTACTTGCACTATAATATTTATTTTTAAAAATTTTTCATTAATATTTGAAGCTAAGAGAGTCTTAAAAAGATCTTTCATTTTCTAATTCTCATCATATTTATATTATGATTTTTTATATTGATATTTTATAGTTTGAAATGAGATACTGTTTTATTACTTCAGCATAAATCTCAACTGATACCTTACAATATTTATTACTACCAATAAATAAAGCATATTTAAAAACTTTTTCAATATACAAAAGTGGTTATTAATATAAGATTATTGTCATAAGAAGAGTTTTTGCATGTATATAATTTTTTAGTAAAATTTTTGCTAAAAGGAAAACTCAATAGTGGAAAAAGAGATTATTGTTTTTGAAGGTGTTTGCAATATTATTCTTCCTAAGCAATCGATATCTTTAAAAATACCAGTTATAATATTGTTTTGATGTTTTACACTAATATTTTTATGTAGCTTATAGGCATATTTTAGCCAAGTTTCTCTAATAAAAGAAAAATTTCCATTATCCCAAATTTGATAATTTTTTTCAAAATTTTCTATTAATATTTCAAATAGATTTTGCGGTTCTATATACGGTAGATTTTCATTCACTAAACTAGTAGTAGGCTGGTCAATATTAGTAGGGTGATAAACAATATTAATACCGATACCAATAATAAGATAGTAATCATTAGCTACTTTAATGGATTCAAGAAGTATGCCAGCAATTTTCTTACCATTGACCAAAACATCATTAGGCCATTTTAATTTTATATTATGAAGTTTAAAGGATTTGATACTGTTATAAACAGCAAGAGCGGTAACAAAAGATAGTTGTGGCAGTAATTCCAGCTCTTTATTTGGCTTTATCAGGAAACTAGCATGTAAATTACCGGAAGTAGATTGCCAATTTTTACCACTTCTACCGCGCCCTTTTGTTTGAGATTTAGCAAGTATAGCATAATTAGAGTCAATTTTACCATTTATAGCAATTCTAATAGCCTCAGAGTTTGTACTATCTATTTCATCAAAAATAACTAACTTAAATTTACCGGTCTTCATTATGAGTGACTTAAAAATGGCTTTGTTACATAACTCAAAAAATAATTATACCATGCCTTGACCATGACATCTAACACATCCTGCAATCCTGCTGTTAGGTCAGAGCTGCTCTCTTATGCTTTTTTTAAAGCAATCAATGTTGCTTACAAGAAAGCAGTAATCTAGCAAAAATAGACTTGCTCTAATATAGCATAGATAAATATTCTATAGAATAAAACACAAAAAATTTATTTTTATGTAATTTTTACTAGATTCTTAGTATTGCTATAAAAGCCCATAATTAATCTCTTAAAACTGTAAATTATTACCTGTATGCACTACGTGCACGATTACTATATACACTATATTTCCTTTGTACTTTTAGCGCTTCATTTTTACTGAAGTTGAGAAATGACTGTAAATCTTCTTTAGTAAACTTAAATTTGATGACGTTTTTATCAAAAGTTTTAGTTTTATCAAATCTTGCATCTTTATTTTTATCTATAGCAAGTACATCTATAAAACTCTCTTTTATCTTATTAGGAGTTTTGGGATCATTGAGCACATGGAGTAAGGCTTTTAGTGAGTTTGTATCAGCTTTTAATGTACCATTACGACTAATTGCAGCAATAATTACATATTCTTTAAGATTCTTTTGCAGCCCTTTTTCTGTCAATGCTCCAGTTTTACAAAATGATAACAGCACTTTTGCTTTATCATCATGATTTTCTATAATTCCTTCTTGCCATTTGGAGTCAGTTTTTTCCTCTGGAGAGCTGAATATGTCCAACAACTTAATTCCAAATGTTTTATTCAAATTTTGATTATCATAAATTTCATAGACATTTAACAAGAAATTTTGATATTCAAATGTTTTATCGGTTTCTTTTCCTAGCTCATGATTATTTAAATATTCTCTAGTTTGGCAATATCCTTTCATGTGTAAATAATCTGCATATTTCTGTGCATCCTTAAAATCAAGAGTATCTATCCCTGCAGTATTTAACACTACTGTATTTAAAGCATTTTCCCGTAATTGTTCGCTAGTCTCTTTTAAAGTATCAGTATATTTAAATTTCCCTCCTACTTTTGCAAGCATTTTAAATAACACATCAGCTAAAAACTTTATAATCTCACTTGGAGTTTCAATTTTTTTTGCACTATATATGGCAATATTTGCTGCATCTTCTATACCATTACCAAAAGCCATGGCAAGAGTTCTACCTTGTTTTTTAGCTAAGTTAATCTCGTCTATATTATTATCTAATTCTTTTACCTCAAATTCTGGTTCATTATCTTTAAAATATTTTATAGGTGTATTATCTATATATCCACCATCAACATATTTCTTACCATTAATTTCTACTGGTTTAAAAACTAATGGAATAGAAGCAGAAGCACGGCAAGCTAAAGCAATTTCAACATCAGGCGTATCAAAACTATTAAAAGTAGTTAACTTACCCGTATCCTTTTGAACTGCTGTAACTACTAGATCTTTATATTGCACAGGATCATACTTTCGAAGTAATGCTATATCTCTAAAATATATTTTCCCCCTTTCTTGATATCTTTTTCTTAAATCATCAAGAGCTTTATCGTCTGTTATTTTTACAATCTCTGCTCTATCTAAAAAGTCTTTTATATTCTTTTTAATAGTATTATCTAATAAATCATATAAAGGTTTACCATCTTTATTTAGTTGTATCATACCTGCAGAAAAACCTTTCTTTCCAAGCAATGTTTGTAAATTTGTATTTTTAAAAATTTTTTCAAATTGCTTAGGAGGAGTACCAAGCGCTACAAGAGTAGCAGTAATAGCACCTGCAGAAGAACCTGCAACGGCTTTGACGTTGTCTAATATACCAGCTTCTTTTGTTGCCTCATAAACCCCTGAATAGGCTATACCTTTAGCTCCACCACCGCTAAAAGCTATATATTCTATAGGAGTTTCTTGAATTTTTTTAAAATCTTCTAAATTCATAATTTATACTTGATTAAATTATCTTCTATAAATTCCCAGTTAATCATATTGTTAATGAAAATGTCAACATAATCTAGACGTTTATTACGATAATCAATATAATAAGCATGCTCCCAAACATCACATGTAAAAAGCGGCTTTATACCGTTTGCTATAGGCGTACCAGCATTAGATGTCTTTATAATTTGTAATCTATTATCATGATATATAAGCCATGCCCAACCGCTACCAAACTGCCCTAATGCTTCTGTTTTAAATTGTTCACAAAAATTTTCAAAATTGCCAAAATCTTTATTAATTTGCTCTAATACTTTACCAGTGGGTTTATCACCACCTTTTGGTTTTATCGAATGCCAAAAAAATGTATGATTCCATATTTGTGCTGCATTATTAAAAATAGCAGGACTTGGATTTTGTGATGACCAAATTATTATTTCCTCTAAATTTTTCTTTTGTAAATCTTCTTTATTTTTTAACAAATTATTTAGATTTTGTACATAAGCACTATGATGTTTACCGTGATGATAATCAAAAGTCTCAGCAGTAAAATGTGGTTTAAAGCTGCCTTTATCATAGGGTAAATCAGGCAGAACAAAAGGATATGATGTTTGATTAGATTTGTCGCAATAAACCATATTATTTCTCCTATATTATTTTGGTTTTAACTTTTATTTAACATTATTCCTATGAAAGCTAGAATTTAGAAAAAATATATAAAACATAAGTTTTTTATTTTTCATAAAAACTTATGAAAGCTCTGTCACATTAAACCTATTTATTCTGAATTCACGCCGTTGCTGGAATAATATAAAGAGCAATACAATAACACTTAATGTCTTCTCATAATGATGTTTACTCATGCAATAATTTAAAAAAGTCAGAAGCTAAAAAAAGTGATCCAGTTACTATGATATTCGCTTTATTCTTCCCGTTTACTTTGCCTATATCTCTTATTGCTTCTTCAAGAGAAGAACTTTCAGTAAAATCAATACCGATTTTCTGACTTTCTAAACTTATTGTTTCAGCATCATAACTTAGTGGCTCAGATAAAACTTTAACACTGTAACCCTTAATTGTCAAACCTTTGAAATAAGAACAAAATTCTCCTATATTTCTATTTTTTGTCATACCGACTATTAAATATATAGGTGATTTTAAATTATCACGAGCCCAGTTGGCTAAAACTTGTGCACCGCTATTATTATGAGCTCCATCTACCCAAATTTGGATATTATCACCTATTAATTTGGAACATTTTTGTGGATCGATTTTCTCAATTCTAGCTGACCAAATAGTATTTTGTAATCCCTTAGAAATAGTTTCATTATTAATATTAAATTGTTTATTAATCAAGCTTATTAATGCAATAACACTAGCTGCATTTATTAATTGATGATCACCGAACAGCGAAGGAATAGGGAACTCATACGTAAAATTGTGCGATGAATAAATAAATCCTTTTTCTGATTTCTTAATACCAAAATCATATTCATAACAAAAATTTGGTACTTCTAGTTCCTCAGCTTTTGCAAGTAATATTTTATAAACTTCAGGTACCTGTGCACTAATAATGCAAGGTACTTTTGGCTTCATAATACCTGCTTTCTCAAATGCTATTAACGGTAATGTTTTACCTAGTATATTCATATGATCATATGAGATAGGCGTAATTAAAGTAATTAAAGGATGCTCAATTATATTTGTCGCATCTAAACGTCCGCCAAGACCTGCCTCTAAGATTAATATATCAGCTTTATGCTTAGCAAATGCTAGGAAAGCTGCTGCAGTAGTTCCTTCAAAAAAACTAGGTTCGATATTAAATTTCTCACTTGCTATCCTCACATGCTCACAAATTTGCCATAATTCATTATCTGAAATTTTTTCGCCTGCTATTACAATTCGTTCATTAAATTCTAGCAAGTGAGGAGAGGTATAACAATGCACTTTATAGTTAGCTGCTGTAAAAATACTCTTAAGCATAGCAGCACTTGAACCTTTACCATTGGTGCCGGCTATATGTATAACAGGAGGAAGCCTTAAGTAAGGATCACCTAAGGCTTTTAAAAGTGCAACAACATTTTCTAGATCACATTTAACATGACTTTTCCAAGTTGGTACCGGAAAATGCGGCATTAACATCTTGTTATTTAGCTTTTGGTTTTACTACATTAATAAGCCAAATTAATAATAATGACTTAATTACACCAGGTATTATAAAAGGCAATACACCACCATAAAATGCATCACGTGCTCCTAAAAACTTAGCAACCCACACCCATCCTAAGCTCATAACGATAATATTACCAATTAAACATAAGGTTACCTGATTCCATAACTTACTAGAGGTAAAAACTTTATCCTTTAAGTTAGTCATTACAAAAACTGCAATTAAAAAACCAATTAAATACCCGCCAGTGATTCCTGATAATACATTAAAACCACTCGAAAATTTTCCAAATACAGGTGCTCCTATAACCCCTAGAACTATATAAGCGAATACAGCTAAAGGCCCATTAACTCTGTTATAAGTAAGTCCGATAAACATAACTGCTACAGTTTGCAAGGAAATAAATACCGGTTTTATTGGTATAATTATTTGTGAGCAAATCGCAATTAAAGCTACTCCTAAAGCTATTTCGATAGCTGGTCTCTTAATTATCGGTATAGAAATTGAACTAAGTTGCATAAAATTACCTTATAATTTTTTCAGTAGATAAACTAAATAGAATTATATAATGTCACTGTCAATAGTTAAAATAATGAAAATGAAAATTTATAAAGATTTAGATGTATCAAATAAAGTATAAACATTGTTTTGCATTAAAGCTTTATGCTTCTAGTTATAAGTCTTCAGTACCAAAAATTTATAAAATTAAGAGCTGGCTTCAGAATACTTGTCCACTCATTTTACTTGGCAAAAGAGATTATGTATAAAAATTATAAGAAAAAAAGGTAATGCTCCAAATACATTAAAAATGGTTATAACTTTCTTGGGGTATTGGTATGTGTTGGTAGTTTTATGCAGTAGCGAGAAGTATTAAAGTTATAGGTAAAAAAGAGAATTTAAGATTTTTAAAGGTTACAGTAGTATGAGTATTGTTTGCTCCACATTATTATAATTCTAAGGGGCGAAAGCTGCTGATTAAAAAAAATCCTAATCTTAACTTAAACATAAAAGATTGTTATATTATTTTATAATTGTGGTGGATATTTCACTGATGAGGAAAATGTAATAATATTCAATAATAGTAGTTATAGTAGTTAAGTTATAAACACTCCAAACCAGCTATAAATAAAATTATAGGATTACTATTTCTAAGTAGCATCCATATTGAATAAGTAGCATCCATATTGAATATGATTCAAAAAATAAATCTCTTAATAATATCCAAGAAATACTGCAAACTTATAATACTACAAGAATCACATTATTAAATTACATATTTTAAAAATCTAAATCTGCATAATAACTAGGAGGAGTAAAGCCTGGGATTCTATCTTGTAATAATAATCTAAAAGCTGGTCTTGATTTTATTAGTGAATACCAATGTTTAATAATTGCCCATTTATCCCAATAAATCTCACCGAAATAATCCAGTATCGACAAGTGACAACTTGATGCAATATCAGCAATAGTTAATGTGTCAGATACAATATAGCTTCTTTTTTCCAATAAACTTGTTATATATTCTAAATGATAATTTAAATTATTCTTTGCAGCACGTAAAAATTCAGTTCGTGGGCTACTCATTTTAGAAATAGATCTTATAACTTTTTCATCGATAATAATTTTCGTTACCTCGCGGTAAAACTTATCATTGAACCAAAAAAATAATCGTCTAATTTCAGCGCAAACATCGATATCTTCATCTAAAAAATTAAAGTTTGGATATTTACTATTAAGATATTCTATGCAAGGATAAATACCGATTACAAATAAACCATATGATTCTTCTAAAACAGGTAAATTTCCTGAAGGATTTATCTTTAAAAATTCTTTATTGAATTGCCAATAATCTTCTTTAATTGTAGTAAATGGTATATCTAATTCTTTTAAAAAGATACGAGCTTGTCGTGAGAGAGGACAAATTGGATTATGATATAATTTCTTCATTAAATGGTGCCACACTATAAAGTAAGGTAATAAAAATGCATTGGATGTTATTCCTACTTTTGCACGAATGACATCCAAACCATATAAACAAAGCCAAAAAATTTTTTATTAAGATTATAATTAAGTTTTATATTATACTACATAAAACTTAATTATATAGGTCTATAAGCTGGATTCTGTATGAATATTTTCATTGCAGTTATTTATCTAGGATAAACGTTACCGTTTATCTCAAGCGATCTACCCGCGTTACAAACCGATTAGAGATACCCGGGAACTTAATGTTCTGTAACACCTATTTGATCTTGCTCTTAGCGGGGTTTACCATGCGTAATTTGTTACCAACTTACCGGTGCGCTCTTACCGCACCTTTTCACCCTTACCGAAATATTTCGGCGGTTTATTTTCTGCGGCACTTTCCCTAAAGTAATAATACTTCGCCGGAGATTAGCCGGCACCACATCTCTATAGAGTCCAGACTTTCCTCGTGATATTTTAAAAATCACGCAACTGCACGACCACATAGAATTATGATAAATTTTCTTAAATTAGTCAACGATATTTAGATTTTATGTACAGAAATTTAAATGAATCTAATAAATCTAAAATTCCGACTAGATTTAACATTGCTACTATTTTTTGCATACTGTATAAATATGGGTTAAGCTTCTAAACACATAAACTGTTAGCAAATTTTGATATGTGATATGAAAAAATTAATTTATTATTTTGGCAGTAACGGTAGCGATGGAAACGCTAGCATGAAAAATGTACTTGGTAACAAGGGCGCAGGTCTTGCTGAAATGTCTAACCTAAAGTTACCTATCCCGGATGGCTTTACAATCACTACAGAACTCTGTAATTATTTTTATGTACATAAAAATAACTTTCCTAAAAATTTTCAAAATGATTTAAAAAAAGCTATAAAAAAACTTGAAGCAACTACTGGTAAGGTTTTTGGTAGTATAAAAAATCCTTTATTATTATCAGTGCGATCAGGTTCTACTATTTCAATGCCTGGAATGATGGACACTATACTTAATCTTGGAATGAATGATGAGGTATGCAGTGCTCTTGCTGATTCTTGTAGTGATAAACGATTTGCTCTTGATAGTTATAAAAGATTTTTAGAAATGTATGGTTCAACAGTATTATCCATACCAAGTTACTTATTTGAACAAATTTATGAAAAACATAAGATGCAAGCTGATATTTATAAAGATAGTGACATAACTATAGAGCTATTAGAAAAAATTATTGAAGATTTTAAAAGATTGCATATTAAGTATACTAAACAACTAATAACCGATCCTTATGAACAATTAGAATCAACAATTAAAGCAGTACTACATTCTTGGATGAGTAACAGAGCAGTTGTATATAGAAAAATCAATAATATTTCTGAATCATTCGGTACTGCTATTAATATACAAGCGATGGTTTTTGGTAATTTAGGTAAAACTTCAGCTACAGGTGTTGCTTTTACTCGTTCACCTTCTACAGGGGAAAAAAAGCTTTTTGGAGAATTTTTGATAAATGCTCAAGGAGAAGATATAGTATCAGGTACTAGAACACCTATGCCTATTATTTCCGATGATTCAAATTCTATGCAAACAATGATGCCTAAAGTATTTAATGAGTTATCACAAATTGCAAAAAAGCTTGAAGAGCACTACTTAGATATGCAAGACATAGAATTCACTATAGAAAATAATAAATTATATATATTGCAAACACGTACTGCAAAAAGAACTGCTATTGCTGCTATTAATATTGCCGTACAAATGGTTAAAGAAAAGCTTATATCTAAAGAGCAAGCTTTAATGCGAATTGATCCAGAATCCTTAAATCAATTATTACATACAAGAATTGATTACAGTAAAGGATTGACTCCTATTGCTGAAGGGTTACCAGCATCTCCAGGTGCTGCAAGCGGTATTGTTGTATTTTCACCTTATGATGCCGAGAGATTATCACATCATCACAAAGTAATTTTAGTACGTCATAATACTAGTCCTGAAGATATTAACGGTATTCATGTCTCTTCAGGTATCTTAACTATCAGAGGCGGTATGACCTCACATGCTGCAGTTGTAGCAAGAGGTATGGGAAAGCCTTGTGTTTGCGGTACAAATAATTTACTGATAGATGAGAAAAAACAAATATTAAAAGCAGGTAACATAATAATTAAACAAGGTGATGTTATAACAATTGATGGTAGCAGTGGTAAAGTATTTTTAGGAGAAATGCCGTTAATTCAACCTACTTTTAGTGAAGAATCAAAATTAATTTTTGATTGGGCAGATGAAATCAGCAAATTAAAAGTTCGTGCAAATGCTGAAACAGTTAATGATGCTTTAATATCTGTGAAGTTTGGTGCACAAGGTATTGGTTTATGTCGTAGCGAACATATGTTCTTTGATAAAAATAAAATTCCTTTAGTACAAGAAATGATTATTGCTCCAGATATAGAGAGAAGAAAGCTTGCTGTACAAAAATTATTACCTCTACAAACTGAGGATTTTAAGGCTTTATTTAGAGTTATGAAAGATAAACCTGTAAATATTAGGTTACTTGATCCACCTTTACATGAATTTTTACCTACAACAGAAGAAGATAAGGAACATTTAGCAAACAGCTTAAATCTACCTTTATCAATAGTCAATCAGCGTCTACATGCGATGCATGAAGTAAATCCTATGCTCGGCCACCGTGGGTGTCGTTTAGGCATATGCTCACCAGAAATTTACCAAATGCAAGTTGAAGCAATTTTTACAGGGATCTTTGAATTACATCAACAAGAAAATATTAAATGTAATTTAGAGTTAATGATTCCTTTAATTAGTAATGTTAATGAAATTAAAAAACTTAAAACTGATATTTATGAAATGTCCCAAGAATTAGAAAAACGTTATAAATATAAATTTTCTTTTTCTCTTGGTACTATGATAGAACTTCCAAGAGCAGCACTTAGCAGTAAAAAAATAGCTCAAGAAGTTGACTATTTTAGTTTTGGTACTAACGATTTGACTCAAACTACATATGGAATTTCTAGAGATGACATTGCATCTTTTCTACCTTCTTATCTAGAAGAAAAGATTTTTGAATCTGATCCTTTTACTACTTTAGATGAAGAAGGGGTAGGAGAACTAATTGAAATTGCTATAAAACGAGGCAAAAGTATTAATGCTAATTTGAAATTAGGAGCTTGCGGTGAACATGCAGGAAATCCTACTTCTATAGACTTTTTCCATAGAATGAATTTAAATTATGTTTCTTGCTCTCCTTACCGAATTCCTATAGCAAGAATTGCTGCAGCCCAAGCAAAAATTAAACATGGGTAACATTCAGTCAGTATTATACTGTAACAAACATTGTTATATTACTAACTTTTTGACATCATTACTAAGAGACAACTGTTCTTCTAGAATTTTTTATTTTTTTAGCCATGCTCTTTACAGTTGCTTGTAATGACTTGGTAGCTTTTTTAAATTTTAAATATATGATTATTATACCGATATTAAGTATATTTGCTTTCTTATCTTTTTTTGCTAAATATTCCAAAACAAAATTAAATTTTGCTATTCCAGTAACGATCAGCATATTAGTATCAATTCTATATTGTCTTGCTAAAGCTATTGGTAATTGCAACATATTTATTTTATTTCATCGGTATATTCTTAGTTTTTAGAAGCATACGTATTCTATCTAATGAATCCATTGCCTTTATTTTACTAGTCATCATATTTTTTCTTTATACTAGAGAAGCATCACTACATGCTTATGATGATTTTTCGCATTGGGGAATATTTACTAAAGAATTACTATATTTTGGTCTTTTTGAAAATCAAACTTCTCTAACTTCTATTGTTTCTACTCATGCACATTATCCAAGAGGCTCTGCTGTTTATCATTACTTTATGCTATTGCTTTCAGGCTATTCAGAAGCTAACGTATTATTTGTACATTTCTTATTACATTTAGTATTTTTAGCACCTCTTGCTGGGAATAAAAGACTTTGGCAGACTGGTGTATTATTTTCAATCCTACTCTGTGCTGTAGTATTTATACCACAGGACTTCGCTCAATATATAATGATAGCACTATTGGCTTAATGTTTGGATCTATTTTCGCAATTTATATCCTTGAAGAGGATAAACAGAAAGCTCTAAAGCTTATTTTACCTATTACGATATTACTTGCGTTTTTCAGAGAAATCGGAGTATGGCTTGCTAGTTTTGCTTCGGTAATTTTAATATTTAATCACATGATTTTTTATAAAAAATCTAAAGAACTATAAGATTATATTACTTATTTAATTTTGCTAACTTTACCAATTTTATGTAATTTTATTTGGATGAGTTATTTTAAGAACACTCATGATTTTTTTGACAGAAGCGAACATAGCTTTAGTAATTTAGTATATATTGCTAAAAATTTTAATGAACAACATAAGTTATTATTATTAAATTATGGGAAATTTTTTCTAAAATTTTTAGTAAAAGAAGGTAGTTTAGTTGTGTATACAATCTGCATCGTTGTATGGTATATGTAAATACAAACTAGATTTATTAAAAGAATATAAATTTTTTCTGATAAGTACACGCATTTGCTTTATAATTTTTGCCTTGTGGCGGTTATATTTGTATTTCTTTACCTTTAGTTATATAGAAGCGATTAAAGGAGCATCATTACTTATAAAAAAGAATTATTGATATTCATTATACTCTTTGCTATTTCTTCATTTTCTGTAGTTAAGAATATTTTGAGAATAAAACATTTAAGTTTAGAACAAAAAGTCTTGATTAAACAAAGTGAGAATATTAAAAAATTGTTAGCTCAAGGAAATAAAGTCGAATTTAATTTTTACAGTAAAAATAATAATTTACAATGTAATATATTAAATTATTATTTAGCACTATATTTAGATAAAAAATATATACAAGAATGTATAAAAACCCCTGTGGGTATAGATATAAGTATAGAAGGAAAAAATATATACATGCCTTTTAACAAAATCTAATAATATAAAATACAATTTAGCAGCAAAATAATGGCATATTTATGGATGCATGATCATACCTATACATATCTATCTGCAATACATAAAAATGCTGATTTTTATTATATTTATCCTTTTGGGATCAGATTTGAAGAAGTGACTCCAACTAATCTTTGAACAGTTAGTTTAAATGGAAAAATTTTAGAAGAAGAAGAGTATCATGATAATAAAACCAGTTATTTTATTTATGGTAGGATTTACAAGGATCGTCCGATATTTCTGCTATTTTGCATTATCATACCAACCCACTGCAAGTACTGCAGTTTCTGCTTTAAAATATGTAATGTTACTTCGTAATCATGGTGCTATTACTTGCAGAAAAACTATTCACGAAGCTATGTTTTATAGTTACCATTTAGAGCAAGCTTGTAAAACACAGTGCTTGATAAATTCTGTAAAAGAACAAGATCTCATTATTCCATCCGTAAAAATATGTAGGAAAACAGTGCAATACTTACCATCTTTTGAAGAAGACTTAGGCAAACGTATGATTGGGTATTTTGGCTGAGAGCTGTAAATATGTAAAACTATTATAACTTATGCAGTTCTGCTTGCTTGTTTAAAGATTTATCAAGTGTTACAGTAATAATCCATACTGTTAATAACTAGTAATAAAGGGTTAACACATGCGTGTGGTTAAGTCGATACCAGGTATAAACTTATACAATGCTTACTAAATAATCTAAAACTAAAGAGCTATTTTTTACTTTATCAGGAGGTTGTAGATTAATTTCTTTGGTAAGTTTTTGGATTCTGAAGGCTGCTACATTTGTAACTTTAATATAATAGTTAAAATTAATCTGGACTAATTGGTCCTGTAGCTTTTCCTTGCTTAGTAATCAAAATTTCTGCACATTTGATAAATGATCTAATAGTTCAAATGAACTTTAGCATTAAATGTTGTAATTGAAATTGATGTATTATAATCAATATGTCACATCTATAAAATTTTTCTTATATAATTGCGATATACTCAATAGAGTAAACTTATAATCTTAACTTATCAAATCTAATGAATAATGTAGTGTTTCATGTCCTATTGTCACTATTCCACTATTTTTAAATGGTTTTAATCTCCATCATTTGCCAGTAATGTGTAGGTCTGACCATAGGAGGGAGTAGTTCTTGTGTTAGACTTATAGATATTGTCAAAATCGTCTGGTTTTACTTAGAATATCTTTAGAATACTTCGGCTTGTTTTATAAAAATTTACTCAAGCTATACCAGTAGCAACATTAACAATTATAAACACTAAAGCATTTTATAAATCCTGTGTGTTAATCATATATACTCCTTCTTTAGATTTCATGTTTTATACCTTTCTACGTTATTTATTAATTTTAATGAATGATTGTATAAATTACTAAGTGTCTTAGTAATTTCTTCCCATGTTTCTTTATTTTGATTATAAATTTATTATAATTTTCCTATTAATAATCAAAAGAATTTTGTTATTTAATGCCTATAATCTCTCCAACTCTATAAACATTTGGAGTAATATTCAATGCTTAAGACTTTAACATATAGAAAAGCAGCATTGCTTGGTGCTAATATGGTTGGAATATTAAAACATAGTAGTAGATTTACATAAAAGTAATAAATTATTGCTTATAATTTTTATTAATTCAGAAATAACTTATTTTCCTCAAGAAAAATGGACTTTTTTGAAAGTGCTTTATTATTTTCTGGAATTGAAATACAAATTATAAGATCAAAAGTAATATAAAGTAAATTATCTTGATAATGAAGGTAATAAGCAAGAGTCAGGAACCGTAGTATTTTTTAAGCATTAAATATATTATTTAAACGGTAACACTTTCTCAGGCCATCTATCAAAGATAACGTGATACTATGATATATATTCTGCTTGCTTTTTAGAAAAATTATTTCATGCTAAGGTTTTATAGTACTAACCATAAAGTGATGACAAAGTTTAATTTGAAAAAGAGCAGAACGCTTTACAACTTTTGACTGCATCATAGATAAATATCATGAGAATTAAAAGTGAAAAGCGTTGAAGCAAATTTTTTAAATTAAACGAATATATTTATTTAATTATGATAGCTGATAATATACTCTCATTATAAAGCTCGTGCAAGTGACATGAGCGTCTATAACTTGGGTATTTTGCTGGATTTATATAAGTATCTTCTTTAATCTTTTTAATGTTCTTGACACCAGCCTCTTTAAGTTTTAACTCTACAAAAGCTGGTAGATCAAACATATAATGATTTTCTCTTTTTGAATTTATAAAAAATTGTTTGTTATTAATGTCTTGATCTAAGAAAGCTTGATAATATTTTTCATCAACTTCATATGAACTTTGAGCTATAGCAGGACCTATTACTGCTACTAAATTTTTTGCTCCTTTCTCTGCCATTTTAGCAACTATATTAATGATAATATTATCTATGCTACCTCGCCATCCAGCATGTGCTGCTCCAATTATTTTACCATCACTACTTGCTAGTAATACAGGTACACAATCTGCAGTTTGTACAGCTAAAACTAAACCTCTTTTAGTTGTAACGCTTCCATCTACTTCTGGTTCAAAAGCCATAATGTGATCTGCATCAATAATTTGGTTACCGTGTACTTGCCTTAAAATTAAAATATCTTGTGCTTTAAAATAATCAATAATAGCTTTTTTATTTTTAGCTATTTCTATTTCATTTACAGATTTACTTTTTTTTATATATCTATGACTAGAATTCTTGAATGTTTTATCAAAAATTTTATAATAAACTAATCCATTTATTAATCCTTCCATGCAAATATCCTATATTAACTATCATAATTTTATTAATACTATATCTAGTAGTTTACAAAAAAATAAGCAACTACAAGAAATAATAGCACAATTTCATAAAGATTATAATTTAATCCCAATTATTGGCGTAGAAATAGAATTTTATTTAAGCCATAATATGGATATCACTAAATTTGAGATTCTTTCAAGAAAATACTTAGCTAGATTTAAAATTCCTAAAATAAAAAAAGAAAAAGGTAATAATCAATTTGAAATAGATCTTCCTCCTTCAGAAGATTTAATAAAATATATAAAAAATATATTTGAAGTTAAAGCGATTTTAAAAAAAATAGCAAAACAGTTAAATGGTTATATAGATTTTTCTCCTAAACCATTTTTAAATGATTACGGTAATAGTATGCATTTTCATGTCAATTTTAATCCTGAATTTAGTGATCATTACATAATTTTAGCGACACAAGGCCTATGCCACTATATGTTAGAAACATTACTAGCTTTTATGCCAAACACTATAGATTATTTACGGATAAATAAAAAATTTATGGCCCCTACGCATGTATCGTACGGTGGGAATAATAGAAGTGTAGCCGTGCGAATTCCAGATGCTTTTCCTAAACGTTTAGAACATCGTTTATCCTCTCCTGAGACTGATCCATATATAGCAATTTTTACTATTTTAAAATCGATATTATTGGCTTTAAAGTTTCCTAATTTACTCCCCAAAATAGAAAAAACCTATGGTAATGCTTTTGATCCGCAATATAACCTAACTCCACTACCTACATCATCTCAAGAAAGTTTTATGTTATTTAAACCAGAATTTTTTAATTAACTATTTACAAGCAAATTTTCTAAGTTAGTGATATTAAAATTCAAAGCGATATTGCATAGCATTAATACACAAAATTTGGTATTACCATCTTAAGTGCTTGAAGATATATGGTTTAATGTTTATTCAGTGCCTTAGGTTTGCTTTATTCTATTTTTCATAATTTTTCATTAAATAATTAAATTCTGCACCATAGATAAATATCATATTTATAATGTAGAAAAATACTAATGTAACTATTATGCTGCCAAGAGAACCATACATTAAATTTAATTGATTATAATAGACTATATAAGTTGAAAGTAAATAGCCACTTATTATCCATAACATCACAGTTAATAAAGCTCCAGGAAATACATCAACAAAATTTAGCTTTGCATTAGGCAGTATATAATACAAAGACGAAGCTCCTAAAAATAATAAAATTAAAATTAAAGCATATCTTATAAAATTTAAAACGACCTTATATTTTTCAATAGTTTCTAATATTACTGGAATTTTTGTAAAAATTATTGGAATAAACACCAAAAGGAACATAGTAAAGGTAATCATAATACTAATTATGAGAAATTGTATAATACTAAGTAATCTTCTTCTTATATAAGGAGGAGGAGATTTTATTTGATATACACGATTTAAAATAGTTCTTAAACATTCTACAAAGGAAGAAGCAGTCCAGACACTACCTACTATAGCAAGAGTCATTAAACTTTGAGGCGGAGCACTTAGCAATTCTTGTACTCTCTTTTCAATTGATTCCGTTGCTTGTTCCGGCAGACTTTCTAAAAAAATTTTTATAAAATTTTGACCAAGCTCTGAAGCTCCTAAAAAACTTGTTAGAGCTAATAGAAATACTAGAAAGGGGAAAATAGACAAAAGTACCATAAATGACATATATCCAGAGTGTTCAACACCATCATGTTCTATTGTTCTAAATAAAGCTACATAAAGACAATTAAAAATTTTTCTCATTATATTTAAGTTAAGTTTTTATAATTACTGTAATTCCAGTAATTATATTTAATCTTAAATAAACTCACTGTAAATAATTAATTTTATAATTAATTATGAAGTCACATTTATCCTTGATTTGAAATATCAACATAGAAATGAAATTTTTCCTTGTATTAATTTTATATTTTTCTATAATACACCAAAATTTTAATTTTTTTCTAAATTGCAGTTTTGACTTTAGTAAATAAGTTTTTAAAAATTTTAAAAATATAATTATATTATATTTTATCTTTCAAATAAGAATTCGAAATTCCTATGATATTTTTATCGTGAATATTAGTTTAATTTATTAAATTAATATTCTAAGTGTATATCAACAAATTAAATTTGCATTTAATAAGAAATATTTGAAATTATGCATAATAATTTTGTTTTTATAATCTATTTCAATTATGTTTGAGATCAAAACTAAATAATTATTTACTAAATAGATTACACAAAACTTAAAAAATATTATTTTATAGTTGCTTATAATATTAAGGTATGATATTATTTCTACTTATAATTGGATAAGTAGAATAATATTTAATTATTAATAACTATATATTATGTTTAAAGAAAATTTTTATAATATAGTATAATTTGTAACTAAGGAGAGGATAATGGGTAGAAAAAACGATATTATACAAAAAATTGATAGCTTTATTGGAAAGAAAATTTATTCTTTAAGATTAGCAAAGGGTTTATCTCGTCAACAACTTGCTGAAGTAATTGATGTTACTCATCAACAATTACAAAAATACGAAAAAGCAATTAATAGAATTTCTGTAGGTAGGTTAGTGTTGATTGCAGAAGCTTTGGATAGAAATATCGATTATTTCTTTGAAGGTCTAGAAGAAGCTAATAAACCTCAACCTGTGCATACTCAACATCAACGTATGTGCATCGAAGTTTCAAGAAATTTTATGAAAATCCAAAGTACAGAAGAACAACAAGCTATTAATAACCTAGTAAAATGTTTAGCTGGAAAAGAAAAACTAAAAGTTAACACATAATAAGATAAAGATTAGTATCTTTTATTGTATCACAATAAACTTTAATGCTATTCCCGCATAGGCAGCGGGAATTTAGTTATGTGATATTAACAGCAACATAATGTAGACTTAAACTAATATTATCTTCCTAAATCTGGGCGTGATTTTACTTGATTAGTATACACCTCTTTTGAATGGTTACCTGGATTTGTAACCTTATTCTCGAGTTTAATTCTACTATCTGTTAACATTTTTATATTATTAACTGTACTTTTTTTCTTATGGTCAACCTCATGCTGGATTAATACGTTAAATAATTTTATTTTATCTTTATCATCTAATTTTACATTATCAATAAATGATTGTTTTTCCTTTAATTCCTTTGTGCTATCATAACTTCTTTGCTGTTGTTGATATTCCTGTTTATATTTCTCATCTACAACTTTATAAGCATTCACTAATTCATTAATTTTTTGCTCTGATTCAGCTCTTTTTTCTTCAATAGTCTTAAAATCATTACCTGAGCAAAAGGCATTTCTTATACTATTAGCTTTATCACGTACAAGTTTAGATACATCACTTAATATACTTGCAGTTTTTTTTACAACTTTTTCTTCTTCTGATACTACAGATTCTTTTAATGCTTCTCCAACCTGATCAAGAACATTTTTCATTGCATCAGTTACACCTTTTGCTGCTGCATATAAATCTGGCTTACTTTCTTCTAAACATTTACTTAAATCTTTATTTAAATTTTGAGTTTCCATATCTAAAATTGCTTCATGTTCTTCTATAACATTAATATTATCAACTCCCTTAGAAAGGGCTTGAGTAATTTGTTTTTTATCTTCCAAATCAGCATTAAGTGCCTGATTTAGAATTCCCAAAGAATTAGATTGTTGTAGTTCAGAAATTTTTGTATTTTGAGTAGTAAGCAATGGATCAATTGTTGAACTTGCTGCTTGATGTGGTATTGGCTCTAGATTTATAGCTTGTTCTTGCCTTTGAGTTTTTACAAGATCCTCTGCTATGATTTGAGATAAATCAACACTTTGCCCTTTGTTTTTTGCAACTTCAATCATCATTTCTTCATATTTACCGCGCGTTACTGGTAGAGTATAAATTTTTCCACCGTGTTCTACATAACCTATAGCATCTTTGCCTTCGCCTATAAATTTTAAAGGTTGCGGAGAGCTTATTTCTTTAAGTAAAGGTTTGCCATCTACTCCTTCTTCATAATGAGCAGTGAAATATACTGCTTGATTAATAGAAGGTTTATTACCATTTTCATCAAGTACAACAATAGATAAATGCATTGTACCGTTTGCTTTATCAAGAGTGGTAGGAAAATCAATAGTTCTATATGAATTAACTGTAACAGCAGTACCATCTTGTTTTTTTACAACCATTGGTGCACTTTTATAAGTTATTTCAGTTAATGTACAAATTTCTTCACCTGCATCATTTTTAACTATTTGTGCTCTAGTATTATCACCATTTACTGTCTCACTCCACTGCATTATTTGAAAACGATCTTTAAATGTTTCATGAACATTTTTATAACCTGCTAATTCTATTCTCTCAAGTTCTACCTTAACTTTTTCACTTTTAAAAGCATCATTAATAAAACCTCTTTGTTCTGAATTCAAATTAGCTAAAAATAACTTAAATTTTTCATCATCTTTTGTGTGTTCTTCTAACTCTGGGTGCGTAGTAGAAAGATATAACATTAATTGTTCACGTTGCTTTTCAAGAATTTCTTTTCTTATTGCTTCGGTTATCGGATCTACTGCTTGATTGTCAGCTGATATGCTTTCAGACAAAGCACTAATTGAAGGTGTTGTACCTATAATATTAGGAGACTCAAAAAAAAGAGTATCTTGAGCTTGAAACTCCATGGTTTGAGATAAAAACTCTTTTTTTTGTTTTTCTAGTTCTTGTTTTTCTACTTCTGTAAATTCTTTATCTGTTAAAGGATCAAATTCACTTAAATCCAGTTCATTATCTTTACTCATAAAACCTAATAATTTTAATTAATAAATAAAATACTACCTGAATAGTATAGATCGACTCTAGGAATATCAAGAAAAAACTTACATCTTTATTGAGAAATTTTAGTAGAGTTTTTATATTCTTTATTAAGCTCTTTGCTTGCCCACAGCCATGTCAAACAAGTAATTATAAATATTATCATCAAACAGACAGAAATAGATTGATAACTAGCAGAAGGTAATATTACAAATACTAATGACTGTAAAAATGCACTACTTGATTTACCAAGTTTTGTACCAATTACGTCAGCAGCAGCTTTACCTTTCATTTTTATTTCTTTATCTAAAGGAACATAAGCCATTTCTTTTGTTGAATCAAACAAAGTATATTTACTTGATTTACTAAGCACATTTTGAACTGCACCGATTGTTATAGCAATTAAAGCAGGATCAGTTAGAATAAAATCAGCTATTATTAAACCGGCAAATCTTTCAAAATTATTAACAGCAAAAAATAATATACCAGTAATAAAGACTATTAAAGGCGTGATAATAGCAGCTGTAAACCAGCCGAGTCTTCTAACTATATTCGACCCAAGTACCACGAATAAAATAGTAAATGCTCCTGTATAACTCAAATAACTACCTATAAAAGCTGCATATTCAGTTGGAGTCTTATAAACCTTAATAGCTGCAGCTTTCCAAGGGCCTTCTACTAAATTTATTGCAATACCGTAACAAATAAGTAAAATTGCAATTAATCTAATATGTCTTGATGATAAAATCATTTGAAAACTCTCGGTAATGGTCATAGATTTTTTCTTTGCTTTAAACTGCAAAAGCACCATATGCTCTTTGTCAAGTACTTTATTATTAAGCAGCCAAAAAGTTTTAATAGCTATTACACCTAAAATTAACACTATACTTAGTATAATTTGTATAGAAAGCGTATGAAAAGACGATTGCAGTACAAATTTATTAGTTATATATTCATTAATATTACTTAAGTTTTCTAAAAATTGTCCTGCTAAATAAATACCAGTTTGACTAAATAAACCAAATAATGGATAAAATCTTTTAGATTCTTCAACTGTAGTAATATTGTTCACAAACTGCCAAAAAAGTAATGCAAAAACTACATTTGGCCACAATTCTGCTATTATATAAAATAATGAAAAACTCCATTTTGATAAAAGCAATATAAACCATTTTAAATTAGGTAATAGTTTAGTAAAACCTTGAACAGTTGTAGGACTTAAATGCAAAATTTCATGGTTTGGAAAAATAACATAAGCAAATAGTGCAAAGAACATCAGGAAAATTGATATAATCAGATAAAATATAGTCTCAGCTTTCATTTTATTAACAATTTTTATATAAACAGCAGTCACTAAGAAAGCTGACGGCATTACTCCCCAAAATTTTAAAAATGATATAGTCTCAACACCAATCATAGTCGTAACAATACTATCTTTTAAAGCTCTGATCAAATTTTGGATAAATAAAATACAGAACATTAATAAGGTGATAGATAAAAACTTAGAAACTTCATGACGCCTTATAGGCCAAATGTAATCTGCAAGTTTGAAAAAATGTCTGTTGATTTTAGAAGAAGAGTTATCTAAATTGTGACTTGAAGTAGAAGAAGAATTTTCTATATTAGTTGGGTTAATGGTCATTATTTGGTCTAACCTAATTATGGTATATTGACTAAAATTACATATTCTAAGATTTTTAAGTTTAAGTCAAGTTAAAATCAAAATAATTAAAAAATAATTAAAATGAGTAATTATTGGTTAAATATTTATAAACCTAAAGGTATAAGTTCTGCTAAGGCTGTTAGCATCATTAAAAAAGTACTAGGTAAAGTTAAAATAGGGCATAGCGGTACTTTAGACGTTGAAGCAGAGGGAGTATTACCGCTTGCAGTCGGCGAAGCAACAAAATTAGTCCAACTGCTTGTTAATGCTAGGAAAGTCTACATTTTTACTGTAAAATTCGGAGTACAAACTAATAGTGGCGACTACGCTGGCAAAATAATAGCTACTACGGACTATATCCCTCCTAAAGAAAATGCTTATGCTATATGCTCTAAATTTATTGGTAATTTAACACAAATACCTCCTGCTTTTTCTGCTCTTAAAGTGAATGGTGTTAAAGCTTATAGACTGGCAAGAGAAGGAAAAGAAGTAGAATTAAAACCACGAAATATAACTATATATGATCTAAAATGTCTTAATTATGATAGGAAAAATGCTACTGCTACTTATTATACAGAATGTTCTAAAGGTACATATATCAGGACATTAGCAGAAGATCTAGCATTATCCTTGCAAAGTTTAGCATTTGTGATAGAATTACGCCGTACTCAAGTTGGAATATTTAAAGAAACAGATGCTATTAGAATTATTCCTTCTAAAGAAATTAAAATTACAAAAAATTTTCTTGAGACAAAAAGTATAAAGATAGAAGCAATACTGGACGACATCCTGGTTCTTGATGCTACAAGAGAACAAGCACAAAAAATTAGATATGGGCAAAAATGTCTATTTAATTACAAAAAAGATGCTAATTTTTTATGGGTTCGCTATAAAAAGTCCCTGCTTGCAATTGGTAACTTAAACAAGAGTTGCTTTAATTCTTTACGAGTATTTAATTTATAATAAACAAGGAGAAATTATCGATGTCGATTACATCAAAACGTAAACAACAATTAATTAAAGAATATGCTACAGCAGAAAATGATACAGGTTCTAGTATCGTACAATGCGCTATTTTAACTGAAAGGATCAATAACTTGACTGAGCATTTTAAGTCTAATCATAAGGATTTTGCTTCAAGACGTGGGTTATTAATTCTAGTCGGACGTCGCCGTAGATTACTTAATTATATTAAAAAGAAAAATGTTAGTAAATATTTAGACTTAATAAATAAACTTGGTATTAGAAAAATAAAATAATATTACTTATCTTCTGACTAAGAAAGTGGGAATGCAGCTAATATCTTTATGTGGAAATAATGTGGAGACATTTTAGAGTATTGTTCTAATTAATAATAAATATAAATAATTAAATTTAATGAGATAGAAATGTTTAATGAAATAACTAAGACGGTCAAATGGGGTAATAAAGCCATTGAAATTAGTACAGGTAAAATAGCACGGCAAGCAGATGGTGCAGTTACCGTAAAAATGGATAATTCCGTTTTATTATGTACAGCAGTAGTGGCTACAAAGGTAAAAGAAGGTGTAGGCTTTTTTCCTTTAACAATTAATTATAGAGAAATGGCATATGCAGCCGGTAAAATACCTGGTGGCTTTTTTAAACGTGAAGGAAAAGCATCAGATAGAGAAGTTTTAATATCTCGTTTAATAGATAGACCTATTAGACCATTATTTCATCCAGCTTTTGTTAATGAAACGCATGTAACTTGTACTGTTCTTTCATATGATCCTGAAACTCCGGTAGATATACTTGCAATTATTGGTTCATCAGCTGCACTTGCTTTATCCCCTGCTCCTTATCTAGAAATAGTTGCTGCAAGTAAAGTAGGGTTAATAAATGGTGAATTTGTTTTAAATCCGACACTTGAATTATTAAAAATAAGTGAGCTTGATTTAGTAGTTGCAGGAACAACAGATTCAGTAATGATGGTTGAGTCAGAAGCACATCTACTCTCTGAAGAACAAATGCTAGCTGCGGTAAAATTTGGGTTTGAAAGCTTTCAGCCGGTAGTAAAATTAATTAAAGAACTTGCAGCAGAAGCTAAAAGACCAAAACTTAAAATACAAGATCTATATCCTGCTCAGTTAAAAAATGAGATTAAAAAATTATTTGCAGAAGAAATTCAGCAAACTTTTGCAATTAAATCTAAACAGAAACGTAGTAGTAATTTAGAAATAATACCTGAAAAAGCACTTACACAATTTGCAAGTGATATAGAAAGTAAAAAATATAATCATTATCAAATTGAATCAGCTTTAAAAGCTGTTGAATCAGATATATTACGCAATGATATTTTAGAAAAAAATAGACGTATCGACGGACGTAGCACTACAGACATAAGGCAAATCGCCTGTGAATTAGGCTTATTACCTTGTACTCATGGCTCAGCTTTATTCACTAGAGGTGAAACACAAAGTTTAGTAAGTGCTACATTTGGGACTAGTTTAGATGAACAAATAGTTGATAGTTTAGAAGGTGAATATAAAGAAAGATTTATGCTTAATTATATTTTTCCACCCTACTCTGTTAATGACGCAATGCCAATGAAAGCACCAGGACGCCGTGAAATTGGTCATGGTAAGCTCGCATGGCGTGCTATTAATCCAGTGCTACCTACTAGAACACAATTCCCTTATTCTATCAGAATAGTAGCTGAGACTACAGAATCTAATGGTTCTTCTTCAATGGCGACTGTTTGCGGTAGCTCACTTGCATTAATGTATGCCGGCGTTCCAATAAAAGCACCGGTTGCAGGTATCGCAATGGGACTTGTTAAAGAAGGCGAAAAATTTGCAGTATTATCAGATATTCTCGGTGATGAAGATTATTTCGGTGATATGGACTTTAAGGTTGCAGGAACTAGCGAAGGAATTACAGCTCTACAAATGGATATCAAAATATCTGGTATAAATTTTGAAATAATGAAAATAACTCTAGAGCAAGCAAGACTCGGGCGTTTGCATATACTTGAGCAAATGAATAAGGTTATTAGCAAGCCTAATAGTGAGATGAGCAAAAATGCTCCTTCTACTATTACTATAAAAATTGATAAAGATAAAATTAGAGATATTATAGGTCCTGGTGGTAAAGTAATAAAAGAAATTTGTGAGACTAGCGGTGCTAAAATAGATATAAGTGATGACGGTACAGTTTCTGTTTATGCTTCTGATAAAGATAAATTAAAACTCGCATTAGATAAAATTAAAGCTATTTCAGTTGAGCCTGAAATCGGTGAAATATTTAATGGTATAGTAATGAAAGTATTAGATTCCGGTGCTTTTATTAATTATCTAGGCAATAAGGACGGTTTTGTTCATATTAGCGAAATTTCAGAAGAAAGAATTGAATCTGTTAGCAGCATTTTAAAACAAGGAGATATAGTAAAAGTTAAACTTATTGGTTTTGATAATAAAGGTAAAGCAAAACTAACTATTAAAAATGCTGATAAAGATAAATTTTCAAATAGTTCAAAATCAAAAAATAATATTAAGGAAAATACTGAAGCAGTGCGACATGACATAAATAAAAAACGAGCTTGGAATGAAGAAAATAACTCTGAAACATCTGAAATAGTTACAGAACGCAAATATTTTAATTAAAGTGTTAGAGGCGTAGAAAGATTGTTATTATATTGTTTTATGTCATAATTAGCTAAAAAGCAGAAATCAAGAAAGAAGAGAGATAAATTATGTTTTAAAGTTCTAAATTTTACTAGTCTAAAACTAGATTCTTACTTTTAGCTAAAATAATATAGAGTTCTTTTTAAAGCTATATCAAGAAATCCATAATTAATTACAAAATTAAAATGAATAACACAGATAATTACCAAATTATTGCTAAAAGAGTTATTTCTAGCGAAGCTAGTGCTTTAAAAAAATTATCTGAGAATATCCCTGAAGATTTTAATAAGATAGTAAAGTTTCTACTATCTTTTAAAGGGCGGATAATTTTAACTGGTATAGGTAAGAGTGGTTACATTGCAAAGAAAATAGCTGCTAGTTTTTCCTCTACTGGTATGCCTGCTTTTTATTTACACCCGGCAGAAGCAAGTCATGGTGACTTAGGAATGATCACTGCAGACGATTTAGTGATTATGCTTTCTAATTCTGGTGAAACTAAAGAATTATTTAATATAATTGAATATTGCCGCAATTCTTCTATAAAAATAGTAGCAATGACAATGAATAAAAATTCTACTGTAGCTAAGAGCAGTAATTTTTTATTGTTAGTACCTGGACATGTAGAAGCTTCTGCAATTGGCGTTCCTACTATATCATCTTTAATGATGTTATCACTTGGTGATGCATTAATGACTGCTGTGCATGAAGAGCGAGGCTTTACAAAAGATAATTTTAAAGTTTATCACCCTGGTGGTACAATTGGTGCTAATTTAACAAAAATCAAAGACTTAATGCGTATAGACGATCAAATACCTTTAGTATATGAAAATACATCTTTTGCTGAAACTATTATTATAATGAATGAAAAATGTTTGGGGTGTGCTTTAGTAATGGATAAAAATAAAAATTTAGTAGGAATTATAACGGATAGTGATTTACGTCGTCACATTAACGATCAGATTTACTTAAGATTTGCCTCAGATATTATGACAAAAGATCCTATTTATACCTCATCTGAAACATTTGCGAAAGAATCTTTAAATTTAATGAAATCTAAGAATATCACTAATATACCGATCATTGATAATAATATTATTACAGGTATTATTCATATTCATGATCTGTTGCAAGCTGGAATTAGCTAAAATTTATGCTATCTTCCTATAAACTACGAAAAAAACTTTGGAAATCTATCTATTTTTTAATAATAATTGGAATTTTATATGTAGGATATATACTAATTAAGAGTGGTTATACTACTGATGAAAATAATGTTAATATTACAAAAAAAAGTTTAAAAGATAATAAAAATTATTATCTCAAATATAATATTATATTAAAAGATTCAATTTTTGAAGGAGTAAATAAAAACTTAAATACTTATACTATTAAAGCTGAGCAAGCTATAAAAAAGTCAGATAATAAATATAAATTAGATATAATATATGTTACATATAATGCAAGTAAAGACCAGCCTCTTACCATATACGCAAAAGAAGGTTTTTTAAATGAAGGGTCAAGTGTATTAGATTTAAAAAATGATGTGAAGCTTTATTTTGATGATATAATTTTTAATACTAATGGTGCTCAAATTGATTTAGTAAATAAAGATATAACTGGTAATTCTTTCTCTACGCTACTTTATAAAAACTCTTCTGTTACTTCAGATAGTTTTAATACTCAAGATGATAATAATATTATAACTTTTAAAGGCAATGTCTCTACAATTATCAATTTGTCAGATTATTAAACTTGTATTACTTCTTATAATTAATATTTCAGTACTTGCTAATAATAGACTTCTTTCCAAACTCGCTTATAATAGAGAAGAATTTGAAGGAGACATAGAACATAGTACCGCAGTACATGAGAATTCAAATATTGGATTATTGTCTCAATTACCTCTAGAATTAGAGTTTAGAAAGAAGTTTAATAAAGATATTTCAAATTTACATATAACATCTGATACTTTAATCATCAATAAAATTAAACATAAAGTGGAATATCTTGGGAATGTTGCTATTTATTTTGATAATGCAATATTAAGAACAGAAGAATTATATATTTTTTATAAAATAGTAGGTGACAAAAAAACTATTAATTATATTATTATTCCTAATAAACTAACCGTTGAGAGAAAAATAAGTAATGAATTACTGCTTGCTGATTCAGCTAAATATTTTTTAGATAATAAACAACTTATCTTACTTGGTAATGTAATATTACAGCGTGATGATAATATTTTAAAAACCAATAAACTTATCTATTATATAGATTTAAAAACGTTAGTGAAAAGATAAATTAAATGGATAGTTTACAAGTTAAAAATATATCAAAATCTTACAAAAAAAGAAATATATTAAGCGATATATCTCTTAACATAAAACAAGGAGAAATAGTAGGTTTATTTGGTCCGAATGGTGCTGGTAAGACAACTTGCTTTAATATTATTATTGGTTTAATGGAACCTGATTCAGGGCAATTATTTTTAAATGATATAAATATTACTCATTTACCTATTTATTTACGAGCAAGACTTGGAATCAGTTATCTTCTTCAAGAACCTTCAATATTTCGTGGATTATCTGTTGAGGATAATATTAAAGCTATATTTGAAATATCAGAAAATAATAAAGAAATAATCGAACAAAAAACAAATAATTTACTAGAAAAATTTTCGATAGTTCACTTAAGGGACTTATCTGCCTCTAGTTTATCAGGCGGTGAAAGACGTCGGCTTGAAATTGCTCGCTCACTTGCAATAGAACCAAAATTTATTATGCTTGATGAGCCGCTTGCTGGTATCGATCCACTTGCTATTTCTGATATTAAAAATATAATTACTTATTTACGGGAGTTTAATATAGGTATTTTAATTACTGACCATAATGTTCGTGATACTTTAGATGTAGTTGATCGTGCTTATGTTATTTTTGAAGGAAAAGTATTGTTAGAAGGAAGAGCTAAAGAAATAGCAAACAGTAAGAAAGTTAAAGATGTGTATCTTGGTAATAGCTTTAGTTTTTAAGTTATTTTATTCTCATTGATAAATTGATAAAATGTCATTGCAAAAAAAATTGCTATAACCTATATAGTTTGATTCGATTAAATCGTGTGATCTCTAAAATATAACATTATAGGTTAAATTTTTAGATACATGGGCATTACTTGTCTTTTAAAACATGCTGACAACACTAGAAAAAGTAATAATTTTAAATATACCCCATGCATATTAATAAAGAAATTTTCAGAGCCTATGATATTAGAGGTAATAGTCTTAAAGACCTAACAGAAGATATAGCTTACAAAATCGGTTTTTGTTTTGCTAAAATGGCTATAAATACTGATAATAAAAAAATCTGTGTTGGTTTGGATGGCCGTCTTAGCTCCCCTACTCTGTTTAATGCTTTAGAATGTGGACTAACTGCTGGTGACGCTGAAATCCTAAATCTTGGTATTGTGCCAACTCCTGTTTTATATTTTGCTGATAAAAAATTTAAACCTAGCGCTAGTATTATGGTTACGGGATCACATAACCCTCGTGATGACAATGGTTTTAAATTGTTGCAAAATGGCAAACCTTTTTTTGGTTCTCAAATACAGGATCTACTAGCAAAAATTCTAGATACTGATTGGCAAAAGAGATCTAACTATAAAAATACACATGAAATCAATATTACTAATAAATACTTAGAATGTATTTTAAATAGAATTCTTTCTAAACTCTCTTATAGAAAGAGAATTGCAAGAGACATAAAGCTTCGATCAGCAGCATACATAGACTTATGTAGTGATTCTAGCACCTGGTCAATGTATAAATTACCTCTAGAAGTAGAATTTCAAAAAAAATCTAATATTAATCCAAAATTAAAAGTTGCTTGGGACTGCGGTAATGGAGCAACTGGGAATATTATTGAAGATTTAAAACATTATTTAGATAATGAAAATATAATTATAAATAGCAAGATTGACGGAAATTTTCCTAGCCATCATCCTGACCCTACAAACCATGCTAACTTACAAGAACTCATTAAATTAGTTAAAGAACAAAATTGTGATATCGGTATAGCTTTTGACGGCGATGGTGATAGGCTAAGTATTGTAAGCTCAAGTGGTAAAATATTATTTGGTGATCAAATTTTATGTATCTTTGCTGAAGATATTTTAAAAGAAAATCCAAATGCTACTATAATAGTTGATATAAAAGCTAGTCAGTTAATAATTGATAGAATTCAATCATATGGAGGCAAGCCGATAATATGTCGTACTGGTCATCCATTTATTAAGAGTAAAATTAATGAAACAAAAGCTTTACTTGCTGGAGAAGTGAGCGGACATATATTCTTTGCTGATAAATATTTTGGTTTTGATGATGCAATTTATGCAGCACTAAGATTTTTAGATTTACTTAGCAGGTCCAATAAAACTCTAGGGGCAATAATAGAAGAATTACCTAAATCATATAGTACACCGGAAATTAAAATCTTTGTTCCTTCAGAATTAAAGTTACGAATTATTAAAGAAATCAAAGAAAAGTTACTAGAAGATAAAATAAAATTTAATGATATTGATGGTATACGTGTAAATACTACATATGGCTGGTGGTTACTGCGTTGTTCTAATACTGAATCAGCTATTATTGCAAGAGCTGAATCTGTAAGTAATGAAGGGTTGATAGAATCAAAAAATATAATTAATAAATTATTAAGTAAATACGGATTAACTATAGATAAGTGACAAAAAAAGATGTAATAATATTATGTGGTCCTACTGCCAGTGGAAAATCGTATTTAGGACATAAACTTGCAAAAATATATGACGGCGAAATAATCAATATTGATTCAATGCAAGTTTATAAAGAAATTCCTATTATTACTGCTTCACCTCTTCAATTGCATAAAGTTGAAATTCCATATCATCTTTATAATTTTTTATCTATTACTGAAGATTTTTCAGTAATAAAATATCTAAAATTAGCAGCAGCGAAAATAAATGAAATAACTGTTCGAGGTAAACTACCTATATTAATAGGCGGGACAGGTTTATACATCAATTCTTTAGTTTTTGGATATAATAATATTCCTGATATATCTTTGGATTTACGCAAAAAAGTTAGAGAGTTACATAGCAAAATAGGTAATATAGGATTATGGAATAGATTAAAAAAGCTTGATCCACTTGTTAGTTTTAAAATAAAACAGAGTGATACTCAACGTTTAATTAGAGCTTATGAAGTATTCATTCAAACTGGTAAATCTATTTTTTCTTTTCAAAATTTACCAAAAAAGATGATTTTATCTAAATTTAATTTTAAAATAATATTTTTATATCCAGAACGAAAATTTTTATATAAAACATGTGATGAACGTTTACAAAAAATATTTAAAGAAGGTGCAATTGATGAAATTACTTTAATAAAAAATAGATTTTCTTTTACAGATCATTTAAATTTAAAAGCAGTAGGAATAAAAGAAATTTTAGCTTATTTAGATGGTAGCCTTACTTTAGATGAAGCTTTAAACACTGCTATGATTAGAACTCGCCAGTATGCTAAAAGACAAATCACCTGGTTTAAAAAACAAGTGCAAGATAAAATTACATTGGAATATTCTAATGAGGAAGAATTTTTACAAATATTAAAAAAATTCCCTATTATTTAGCTCTACTCTATAAATGGAGAACCTATACTATTTGTTATCTATGTGTTTCTTCATCCCTTTTTATATTGGAAATATGAGGTAACTTAGAATTATTTTCTATAAAATTAATCTTATTATTTAAATGTAAGACTATATTTTATGCTCCTTTATTCTTATTCTAAAGATGTGCTATTAAATATATTTTTAAATTTTTGAATAGCACCACTACGTCCTCACTTCAATTCAAAATAATTTATTTTTTGAGCTAAATTATATATAGCAGAACATCTCAATCATTACTATTTTTAACTCCTTCTATAATTTAACAATTAAGTATAGGTAGGAATATGTTATATAGTTCTTCAAGGTTCAATTTATTAAATTTTTTAGAGCATTAGGAATGTATTCCCTTTTGTGTATCCCTTCTTTGCTTTTTTATTGGTAATGATTCATAATCATGTGGTTTACTTTGATCATTTACAATATGTATTTTACTGTTTAAATTTGAAATTATACCTTTTGCATGCCTTACAATATTTAATTTAATACTATTTTCAAATTCATCTTTAAGATCATTTTTTAACTTATTATTGAAAATTTCTTTTGGCAAGTAAATTCCGCCGGTAATAGTACCTGCTAAAGTATATTTAGATTTAGAATTTAAAATAGATGCAATGTTACTTACTAATGCCTTTTGATTTTCTGAATCTAAAAGATTATCTATATTATTAGGCTTTTCTTTAGCATAATCAGAAACTACCTGTTTAAGCATCTGACGAATCATATAAAAATCTTCTCCTCGATTATCACCTTTACCAAAAAGTTTTTGCGATATTTGTTCACTTAAGATATTTGTCAATAAACTAACCTTAATATCTTGTTGATTTGCTATATTTTCATATAAAGGATTTAATACTTGTAATGGAGAGTTTATATGATTTGTAATATGTTTATGTTGATTTGTTTCAAGAGCAGCTAGATTAGTAACCATATTCATAGGCACTAAATTTAATTTCTCTATAATATATTCTTTAATTTCTTGATTTTCTTTGCATAATATTTTTATCTGCTGAGCGAATTCCTTTTTATTAGGTAAACCTCTCTTACCTTCAGACTGTACTTGTATAAATATTTTATCAACTGCTTTATCAATTAATTTATTTTGTTGTTCTTTAATTAGTTCATATGCTAAAGAAGGTGTAGTCTTATCAAGATTGTAAGTATCAGCTAGTAGCATTAAATCACTAGGTAGTTTAGCTCCTGCTAGATTAACATTTTTTAAATTACAATCTTTCAAAGATGTTACTTTACTTAAATCGGCATTTTTTAATGATACCCCTGAAAAATCAATATTGGATAAATCACCTACTAATATAGCTCCCTCTAATTTAAATTTTCCATTTTGTACTTTATCTATAATGCCTCTCAGAGTAATATCATCTACAGTTTTATCCTTAAAATTTTGTGATGTATTGAATACATCTTTTACTTTTTCAGCAGCGTAACTAAAACCTGCTTTCATAAGATTTGGCAATTGTCCTTCAAAGTAATTTGTTTTTTGAGCTAAATTATAAATATTGGTAGCAGCACTGCGATAATTCTTATGTTCAATTCCTTCTATAACTTGAACTAATTCATCTGGATGATTTAACATAGATGGTAGTATATTATATAATTCTTTTTTATTAAGACTATTTATTCCTGGTACATATGCTAAAGTTTTATCCAAAATATTAGCAAATATCTCCTTATTATCATTCAGATATTGTTTAATCTCAGGATTATCTTTAGTCAAAATTATTAGCTCCTTTGACATTATCATATAATCACCTTTAATAAAATTCCGAAAAATCTTTTGTAATGATTCCGGTTTATCAATTAATATAGGCATTATACTAGTTAACTTTGTAACATCATTCGCTTCCAAACCATAATTTATGAGCTGCTGCTTAATAACTTTACTACCTTTCTCATCTTGTTCTAAAATACCATCTATTAAATTATCAAATAAGCCTTTTTTACTTTGCTCTATTAATATATCCTTTAGTTTAAATGAATGATCATTAAGTGCTGAGATTAAATTACTGCTTAAGCTCATATAGTCACTCTTATTTACATCTGCAACAATAGCATGTGCAACTTCAGGTTTTGACATAACTTCACCAACTATATTAAGCATTTGTTTATCAAAATTATACTTGTTCATTATGCTTTTCAAACTAGGGGTATTTTCAATAACACCTAAGGCAATATTTGGCAAAACTGTTTTATTATTAGCAAAAAAACCCTTTATGTTATTATCTTTAGCTACTATTTCTAAGGATTTTTCAAGAGCAAGCATTACACCTTCATTTGGAGCATTAAGAGTATCAAAAATCTCTTTTATTTCAGGAATTTTATTTAATAAAGCAGGAATAGTATCTAAAACTTTAGGATCAATTTTATAGCTTTCAAAATATTGTTTTAAAAAAGGTCTAGCTTGATCTTTAACTTCTATTAAAAAACCTTCTATAACCATTTGTTGTTTATGATTTAATTTATTAAATTTGCTTAGAACAACAGGGTTATTTATATTTTCTGCAAGTTCTTGTTTAAAACTAGGATTTTTATCAAATATTTTTGTAACTAAGGAATATAAATTTTTCTTTTCAGGTGTTTGCAATATATCATCAAAAGTTTTTATATAATCGCTTGGAAGTATCTCAGTTGCTCCAACCTTTATATAATTTGTAATATCTTCACTCTTTTCGCTAAAAAATTTTTTAAAATTTTTATCAGTAGCTAGCATATCTAAAGTTTTAGAAGAAACTTTAGTCCAATCAGGTACTTCTTGCTTTACTTCAATTGCAATTTCTTTAAGCTTTTTAAGCACTTCTTCATTTTTAAAACATTCTTTTAATATTTTTAACCCTTTGTGATCTAACGCACTCTTATCTTGAAATTCTCTAAAACCTGCTTTTGCTAAGATTTGACCTATTTGAGGTAAATCATCTGAATGTTTTCTTAAAAATTCCCATATTGTAGATTTTTCAAGAAGTGACTTTTGAAATTCTGGATCAAGATACACATTAGAAGATTTAGCAAGTTTAACAAGCTTATAACTATTTACAGGATTAGTTAAGACAAATCTTGCTCCTAGTAATATTGTTCTTAAACTTAAAGGAAAATTTTTGCCATTTGAAGACGATAAATCCTTAACCAAGCTACTAACTGCTTTATTAGCTACATGAGAAGAGAAAGCTTTTTCTACAACTTTCTGATAATATTTTTGAGTGTTTATAACAGTCATAAAAACTACCCTAACCTATTATTTAAAAAAAGAAAATTACCTAAATATTTCAATTTCTGTTACTAAAATGTATAGCTCTACGAGTAGATAACTTTACAGAAGTTAAACTCTTTAACGAAATAAAGCAACGTTTCATATCATGTATAGCATTCCATCAAGCAGGAATCTAAATAGATCCAACCTTAATTTGTTATAATAACCACTTGATTCATGTGTCAGTGTGAAATCACTCTTTAATAGTTATATCACTGAGGAATAAGGGTAAAAATCTTTTTTATTTACTATTATTAGAATCCATTTCAACAAATACTTCTTCCCATGAACCAGTAGTTGCTGCTTTTGAATATTCAGTTGCCCTATTCTCAAAGAAATTTGTATATTCAATGCCATTTAATATTTCATCGAGCCAAGACAGAGGATTATTCTTAACCATATATATATTTTTTAAACCAAGCTGCATTAACCTTCTATCCGCAATATAACGAATATATAACCTTACATCATCAGCAGTTAATCCTTCTATACCACCAACTTCAAAAGCAAGCTCAATGAATGCATCCTCAAAATGTACAATAGTTGTACACGCTTCGTAAATACGCTTGCGTAAAGTTTCTGTCCAAATTTCTGAATTTTCTCTCACAAAAGTTTTAAAAAGTGTAATAATTGAATTAGTATGAAGTGTTTCATCACGAACTGACCAAGTAATAATTTGTCCCATCCCCTTCATTTTATTAAAACGTGGAAAGTTAAGTAAAATAGCAAAAGAAGCAAATAACTGTAACCCTTCCGTAAACGCCCCAAACACTGCTAAAGTGGTTGCTATATCCTCCTTAGTATTAACACCAAATTGTTGCATATAATCATATTTATCTTTCATTTCTTTATATTTAAGAAACGCAGAATATTCTACTTCCGGCATACCTACAGTATCAAGTAAATGAGAGTATGCTACAATATGTATTGTTTCCATATTGGAAAAAGCCGATAACATCATTAATACTTCAGTTGGTTTAAATACTCGTAAATAATGCTTCATATAACAATTATTTACTTCGATATCAGCTTGTGTAAAAAAACGAAATATTTGTGTTAATAAATGTTTTTCTCCAGGAGTTAAGTTATATTTCCAATCCTTAACATCATCGGCAAGTGCTACTTCTTCCGGTAACCAATGGATTTTTTGTTGAGTGTGCCAAGCTTCATATGCCCATGGATATGAAAATGGTTTATAAATTGGACTTGCATCAAGTAATGACATATATTCTCTTCTTTAATCTAGTAAGGTAACTGTTAATATCAAAATACTTTATTAACATAATAACTATTATACAAAAATTTAGTATTATGTTACTGACAAGCTAAACATTCTTCATAATTATTAGATTCTTGTGCTTTATCATTTTGTTTCTCTAAATCTTTAAAATCTGCTTTTAATACATCGTGCGAAACTTTATCAGCACGCTGAATTGAAGTTGATCTACAATAATATAAACTCTTTACTCCTTTTGTCCAGGCTTTAAAATGAATATTATTTAAATGTTTCTTACTAACATTACCTGGTAAAAATATATTTAATGATTGTGCCTGGGTAATATAAGGAGTGCGATCAGCAGCTAACTCTATTAGCCAATTTTGATCAATCTCATAAGCAGTTTTAAAAACTTGTTTTTCTTCATCAGATAGAAATGTTAAATGCTGCACTGACCCTTCATGTGTTGCAATTGAAGACCATACTTGATCATTATTATATCCTTTTTCTTTTAATAATTTTTCTAGATTCTTATTACGCACATTAAAGGAACCAGTTAAAGTTTTTTGTATAAAACTATTAGCAGCAAATGGTTCTATTCCTGGCGATGCATTTCCTGCTATTACTGAAATCGAGGCAGTAGGTGCTATTGCAGTTTTATTGC
The DNA here is from genome assembly GCF_057543435.1 of Candidatus Rickettsia mendelii. Classification (NCBI taxonomy): domain Bacteria; kingdom Pseudomonadati; phylum Pseudomonadota; class Alphaproteobacteria; order Rickettsiales; family Rickettsiaceae; genus Rickettsia; species Candidatus Rickettsia mendelii. The sequence continues at coordinate 124,215 of NZ_BTGX01000023.1, forward strand.
TAAATCTCTCACTACTACCTACTTCTTTTGCATCAGGACATGCACCTTTCTCTTTACCAATTTGGATAGATGCTTTATCAGTTTCTATTTCTATATGCTCAAATATTTTTTTATTCCAAACTTTTGCCATCACTGACTCTATAGGTACTTTTTTCATCTGCAAGAATGAATGGAATCCCATTACACCAAGTCCAACACTGCGCTCACGATAAGCTGAATACTTAGCTCTTGCCATAGTATCAGGTGCTTTATTAATAAAATCTTCTAAGACATTATCAAGGAAAAGCATTATAGAGTAGATAAATTCTTTGTCATCTTTCCATTCCTCAAAATATTCTAGATTCAAGGAAGAAAGGCAACAAACAGCAGTTCTTGATTTCCCTAAATGATCAATTCCAGTTGGTAATGTAATTTCACTACAAAGGTTAGACATTTTAACTTTTAATCCTAGTTTTTTATGATGCTCAGGGATAGATTTATTGACACTATCAATAAATAAAAGATAAGGTTCACCTGTTTCTATTCTAGTAGTTAATAATTTAACCCATAAATCTCTTGCTCTAATTTTACTTACCACTTTCTTAGTAGCAGGACTAATAAGCTCAAAATCCTTATCATTTTCAACTGCTTTCATAAATTCATCATTTATTGCTATACCATGATGAATATTAAGAGATTTTCTATTAATATCACCTCCTGTCGGACGCCTTATATCAATAAATTCTTCGATTTCAGGATGATTAATAGGTAAATATACAGCAGATGAACCACGCCTAATAGAACCTTGTGAAATCGCAAGAGTCATGGAATCCATTACCTTAATAAATGGTATAATGCCTGACGAGTGACCTTTATTATATATTTCTTCACTAATGGAGCGTACATTTCCCCAGTAACTTCCAATACCTCCGCCGCGTGAAGCAAGCCAAACATTTTCCATCCATAAACTTACTATATCATCTAAGCTGTCGGCAGTCTCATTCAAGAAGCATGAAATAGGTAGCCCCCTATCTGTCCCACCATTACTTAAAATCGGTGTTGCTGGCATGAACCACATTTTACTCATATATTCATATAGCTTTTGAGCATGCTGCTTATTTTCAGCATAATAACTAGAAACTCGCGCAAATAAATCTTGAAAATCTTCGCCTTTTATGAGATATCGATCTCGTAAAATAGCCCTACCGAAAGGAGTAAGTAAATCATTATTGTTATTATTAATATTTATAGGAAACTTGTTTTTTTTTAGTGTGCTCATTATAAGTATAAAGTTAAGAATTTTTGTTGTATAGCTCTTATGTTATTTTACATAATTATTCAAATTGCTACTGCAAGTGATCAAAGACGTGCATGGTTCATAAAATAACTAAAAATGTTATACTGCAGCATAATTTTAGTATCCCCAGCAATACAACTTATAACAGTTTATTTTTAGAGGTACCAAAATCAAAATGATCTTCATAAGTCATGCAATAATACCTAAATTAAGAACCATTTTTGTGTATAAAAATTTTCCTTTAGTAGACACGAGAATAGTATTTTATTCAACATAAATATTTATAATTATTTCAGATTTTTTACTTGACAAATAAGAAGGTTGGCTTAACTTTAAGAAGTGGGACTGCTAATGTTTAGATAAATTATAATTAATTTATAGTAAAATTACTAAATTTATAGTTGAGGTTAATATTGTACATGTTGTGAGTAACGTCATAGCATTTTCTACCATAATTTATATTCATTAAAAATATTAACATTATATTTTAGAATGCTTGATATATGACAGTTTATGGTACTATTAAGTAGGATATAGAGTTTAGAAGATATTCTTTAACAAGCTAATGAGTTGTCAGTAATAATATTTCAGCGTAAATACCTTGAGCTTTCATATTCATCAGATTTTAAATAATGTTATTTAAATTTAATGTGCATATGCTTTCAGTTTTTCATATATTTCTTTTCTAATTTTAGTTAATCGATAATTCTAATGTAGGTTAGGTTTTTCTCGATGTTAATTGTTTTGCGATATGAATATTCAATAGATAGCTTTCAAAGCTTGATTTAAGAAACTCTTAGCCGCATTAGTATTACTTATTAGAGTAGTACAAGCAGAAGTAAATAAAATTGATAGCATCTCCATTCTTATCTAAAATTCTATATAGATATTCTTACTTACCTCTTAACTTTAAACATATGTTTTATCAATCCTCCAACTAAATTCTAAATTTAGGTTTCCAGTACCATCTAAGCCTATCTAAGATCTTCAAAGCATGATATTGAACCCATATAATATTCTTATACTTTAACACTCTGTTAATAATCTCTTCTTATTCTCTATAAATGATACCATGTTTATAATACCACCCCAC
>NZ_BTGX01000024.1:0-15000 GCF_057543435.1 Candidatus Rickettsia mendelii
TAGAGAGAAAGATACTGCTGCTTACTTTATTGATTCAACTAAACTATCTATATACTACACAAAACTTACAAGTAATAATTAAATATTTGGTAATCTTGTTAAAATAGCAATAAGCAGTTATAGGGAATCTATAGAGTATTCATTACATCTTGTAATTAATCATAAAGAAATAATTATGACAATTAAATTACTAAAGCTAATAGTACTAATTTATCAACAATAGGTGATATAATAACTGAATTACAAAACAAAATCTTTGATGATAAAAGATATATATCTTAATTGGTACTATGAGATGCAATTTACAATGAGAATATAAAATTTGTTGAAATAGTTAATCAATAGAAAATACAGATTTAGAAAATAGTATGAGATAACTATTCTGTTCAGTTAGAATTATAATAAATAAAAGAGTGTATTCTGTCAGGTTATTCAATTATTATAGATATATCCTGGATTAAAGCATAACGTACGAATGTTGTATTTCAGGCTCATATGTTATTTTTTAGGGATTCATATTAGAGATATTTACTATATTTTAAATAGATTTCTACTTTAATCGAGTGTGTTTTACAAGCTATGCAACAATATCCTGAAGCTGAAATCATTGATTGCTTTTTAAGGAACATGTAACAGAGCTTAATTATCTACATTTTTCATAATTTCAAGATAATTTATTTTACCATTTGCAAGTAGTGGTATTTCAGGAATGGTAATAATGACTTTTGGTAAGTGTAATAAAGAAATTTGAGCTTTGTGAATAGCATCTGCAAAATTTTGTCTATTTATAATAGAGCAGGTAGTAAATAAAATAATTTTTTCTCCATGTGTTTCATTCTCAGTAGAAATAGCAGCATGCAAAGAATCTGGATCGATTTGACTTGCAAGTTCTTCAATTTTTGTAAGAGATATCATCTCACCAGCTATTTTAGTAAAGCGATTAAAACGCCCTAAAATTGTTATATATCCTTCAGAATCGATCTTAACTATATCACCTGTATCATACCACACTTTGTTATCATATTGCTTACTTTCACCCAAATAACCAAGCATAATATTAGGACCTCGTATAAATAGACGTCCTCCATCATTTATCCATTCTACTTTTTCAAGTTTATAATCAATTTTTGATAATAATCTTCCAACTGTACCGGCTTTATTATGCATAGGAGTATTACAAGCTATAATAGATGATGCTTCAGTGATAACATATCCTTCAAAGATACGTATACCATATTTATTAAGCCAAAATTGTCTAGTAGATTCTCTTAATTTCTTGTTACCAGCAAATATATAGCGTAGTGAATAAAAATCATATGGGTGAGCATAATTAGCGTAACCGTTTAAAAAAGCATCAGTAGAAATTAATATAGTTGCACCGACGTCATATATAACTTCAGGAATAGTGTGATAATTTAGCGGAGAAGGATATAAAAATAGCTTAATACCATTTAAAGTTGTAATAATTACACCTCCAAGACCAAAACTATGAAATAGTGGCAGAGCATTAAATACTATATCTTCTGGGCTAAAAGGCACTTTAGCAGTTATTTGGTATCTATTAGTTTGTAAATTCCTGTGAGATAGTAATACAGCTTTAGGCTCTCCTTCAGTGCCTGAAGTAAAAATTATCACTGCAGGTTTTTCATCATTATGATTATGACAAAAATAATTATAATAAGTTTGAGCAAAGTAACTTCCTATAAAAGCTTTTAGTTTTAAAGCTAAATTAATTTGTTTTTTGAAATCTTCTAAATATATTATTGTAATACCGAAGTCTAATAGGTTAGTTATTAATTCATGTAAATTTGCTTTTTTAATAAACTGTTTTGAAGTATAGACGACTTTAATTTGTGCAAGCTTGCAGGAATTAATAATAATACTTATGCTACTGCTCCAATTAATGATAGCTGGAACGTAGCCACCAAATTGCATAGCATAAAAAGTAATTAGTGTATTTGTGGTGTTAGGTAACATTAAGCCTAAATTTCTACCAAAGATATTATTCTTTTTGATTAAATCACCAAGAATAAAAGATTTTAATATTAACTCTCTATAAGTAGCTGAATTTTTTTCAGAATCATTAACTATTTTTTTCTTGAATCCATGAATTTTAGCAGCTTCTATTAGAGATGCAAATAAAGTATTTTTATAGTCTGAGCTCTCAAACATCATATCAGCCATAATATCATAGAGAGTTCGAGCTATATAACAGCGTCGTTCTTGATTGCTTATAGCACCCATATTAGCAAATTTTACTGGAGGTAAAATGGTTATAGTAATTTTAGGGAATATTTTTCTCTTGAATATATTTTTTAATTTTGATAAGTGAGTAAATTGTGTACCATCTATTCTCACTGGTAATATTGTAGCTCCGGCTTTATCAGCAATCATGCCTGGACCTTCATAAATTTTCATTAAAGATCCAGTAACACTTATTCTGCCTTCTGGAAAAATAGCTACTTTCTGATCTTTTTGTACTTCTTTTACTAAAGTCTTTATTGCCATTGGATTACTTGGGTCAACTGGTAATGTTTTTGCTATACGTAAAAATGGCTTAATCCACCATATTTTTTGTATATCAGGGCTAATTGCAAAAGTCAGTTCTTCTCGCAGATAGGTAGCAATTAAAGGCGGATCAAGATATGAAATATGATTAGCAATTATTACTAATTTTTTACCTGCTTTCTGAAGATTTTCAAATCCTTTAACTTCAACTTTATACATAAGATCAAAATAGATTTGGAATATTCTTCGTAACACTTTATACGGAATAATTTTAACTTCAGGTATTAAACGATAAATATATATAGTGACGATTATATTAGCTAGGCTAATAAATAATATAATCCAAGGTATAGAAAAATTTAGATAAAATAATAAAGAAAGAATAATTGTTGAACCTGTCATGAAAATGGAGTTAATCAGATTATTAACAGCAATAATCCTGCTACGATGAGTAGGATTTGCATAATGCTGCAATATAGCAAAGAGTGGTACGATATATAACCCACCTATTGCTGCTAAGAAAAATAAATCGATAATTATTCGCCAGTTATGTCTCTTTGATAAAAAAACTAGGATGCTTTTTAATTGCGCAGATTCATAATTAATTGCACTAATTCTGCTTGCGAAAAATAAATCAATACCGAAAATACTAATACCAAGCGCTGAAATAAATAGATATTTAATAGTAATTTCATCTTCAAATATTTTACTACATAAAAATGATCCTATGCCTACACCTAATGAGAATACCGCTAAGAATAAATTAGCCACATTCGCATCAGCTTTAAATGTCACCTTAGCAAGCAAAGGTATTTGAGAAATTATAGCAGCGCCGATAAACCAAAACCATGAAATACCAAGTATGGCTAAATATACTTGTTTTTTTGTTTTTGCGTATTTTATCATGCTTAAACTTTCACCAAGTATATTTAAATTTATTTTAATATCACGATTTGCATTATTTGATTTCAGAGCAAAAAGACTAGTGAAAAAACCAAAAGCAGTAATTATAATTAATGAATATATAATAAAATTATTACTAATCGTATAATAACTACCGATTATAGTGCCGATGAAAATACTTATAAAAGTTCCTGCTTCAACAAAGCCATTAGCTCCGAGTAGTTCATTTTTATTTAGGTGATCAGGTAATACACTATATTTGATTGGACCAAAAAAAGTCGAGTGAATGCCCATAAAACCAACAGAGCAGAGTAGAATTAAAAGATTATTATTCTGAAATCCATAAATTGCAAAAGCAATTATAGCAATTTCACAAATTCTAATAATTTTAATAAGACTTGCACGTTCATATTTATCTGCAGTTTGCCCTGCTATGCTTGCAAATATTATAAAAGGTAGTACAAAAGTAGCATTTGTAATTAAAACGAGTAGACTATTATATTTACTTACAGTTTCGGTAAAACCATAGGTAATAAGAATCACAAGAGCATTTTTTAATATATTATCGTTAAGACAACCACATAATTGTACTATAAAATTTGGTAGAAACCGTCTATCTTTAAAAAGATATAATTTGTTTGAGCCCATAGATATAATCTACTTTAAAATACTAATTTTGTTGTTATACCATGACTTATTAGGAGTTGTTGCATAGTTCTTAAAAAATGATTGAATAGCATTCCTGCAACGTCTGGAACCTAGTAAACATTATAAAGAAATAAGTTTTTATATGTTTGTTTTATAAAACATTACAAACTTTACATTATATCCAGAATATTTTTCTAGATTTTTGCTTTTGCCGGAATGACATCTTGAATATTAGGTAATTTACATTAATATGTCAAATCTGTATATACTTGATAAACTTTCTTAATCCTTATTATTTTCTTTTTGTACCTTCTTACGTCTTTGTAAATTCTTTTTTAATGCAGTTGATAAATTATCAAATTTAGCTGTTAATCTAGATTTTTCTGTTTTTTCTTTAGTACTTTTGTTAAGTGACATACGGATTTACAATAATTGTCTTTTCACGATAGGATTATTATATTATACTACCGGTATTTTAGAAAATAAAAAACATAAATGTCTATGAATCAAAGTAATATAATATCTTCTGAGTTACTTGATGAGAAAAAAAATATTGCAAGGCAAGGAGGTGGTGAAGCTAGGATTAGTGCGCAACATCAAAAAGGTAAATTAAGTGCACGTGAGCGGATAGAAGTACTATTAGATCCAAATAGCTTTACTGAAACAGGTATGTTTGTAGCACATAGATGCAATAATTGGGGGATGCAGGATAAAAAATTTTTAGGTGACGGTGTTATAACAGGCCATGGTACAATCAATGGTAGATTGGTATTTATTTATAGTCAAGATTTTACTGTACTGGGTGGATCACTCGGAGAGTATCATGCTAAGAAAATCTGTGATATTGTTGATCAAGCTATAGCTACTGGTGCTCCGGTAATTGGAATCAATGATTCAGGGGGAGCAAGAATCCAAGAGGGGGTAGATGCTCTTGCCGGATATGGTGAATTATTTCAGCGTAATGTTTTAGCTTCAGGCATTATTCCACAAATTACCTTAATTATGGGGCCTTGTGCGGGTGGTGCTGTTTATTCTCCTGCCTTAACTGATTTTATATTTATGGTTAAGAATACTTCTTATATGTTTGTAACTGGTCCTGATGTAGTGAAAACAGTTACAGGTGAAGAGGTAAGCCAAGAAAAACTCGGAGGTGCTCATATGCATACTACTAAAAGTGGTGTTGCTGATTTAGCATTTAACAATGATATAGAAGCATTGCTAGAGATTCGTAGATTCTTTAATTTTTTACCATTATCTAATCGTAGTCCTCTTCCTATTCGTCCTACTGTTGATCCAGCTGATAGGGTAGATATGTCTCTTAGTACATTGATACCTAATACTCCTAATAAACCTTACGATATGAAAGAATTAGTAGAGCGTATTGTAGATGAAGGAGAGTTTTTTGAATTACAGCCTGATTTTGCTAAGAATATAATTATCGGTTTTGGTTATATGGAAGGTTATCCAGTAGGTTTTGTTGCTAATCAACCTTTGCATTTAGCAGGGTGTTTAGATATAAATGCTTCAAGAAAGGCAGCAAGATTTATTAGATTCTGTGATGCCTTTACTATTCCTATAGTAAGTCTCGTTGATGTACCAGGATTCTTACCTGGTACTGCTCAAGAGTATGATGGTATTATTAAACACGGTGCTAAGCTTTTATATGCTTATGCGGAAGCTACAGTGCCAAAAATTACTGTAATTACTCGTAAAGCTTACGGAGGAGCTTATATAGTGATGAACTCTAAGCATCTTAGAGGTGATATAAATTATGCTTGGTTTAATTCCGAGATTGCAGTTATGGGAGCAGAAGGAGCAGCGGAAATAATATTTAGAGAAGAATGCAAAAGTCCGGAAGCTAAAAAGCAAAAAATTGATGAGTATAGGAAAGTAGTAACATCGCCTTTTGTTGCAGCATCTAGAGGATATTTAGATGATATTATAAGACCACAAAATACTAGATGGCGTATATGTAAGGCGCTGAACTTTTTACGTACTAAAAAAGTAGAATTACCTTGGAAAAAGCATGATAACCTACCGCTTTAAGATTTGGTATATGGGTCAAAAGATTCTTTTAGCATCTTGTAATTTAATTGCATGACCTATTTATTTTTGATTACTATAGGTTGCTTTCGAGATGTTGTAGTAAAGCTATGATATTTGGGCTATTTTCTAAGCTGGAGGATAACATCACAATCATGCAATGTCTATAAATAAATAATATTAAAAATATAAGAAAAAATTATAACAAGAACTATGACTAAACCTTTATTTGATAAAATTTTAATTGCTAATCGTAGTGAAATTGCTGTTAGAATAATACGTACTTTAAAAAAAATGGGTATAAAATCGGTTGCAGTATATTCTGAAGCTGATACTAATTCAATGTATGTACAACATGCGGATGAAGCTTATTATGTAGGTGATTCGCCTGCAACTGAAAGTTATTTATCTATTAAAAATATTATTTCAGCAATTCGTGAAAGTGGAGCTAGTGCTGTACATCCAGGATATGGATTCTTATCAGAAAATCCAAATTTTGCTAATGTTCTGAAAAGAGAGGGAGTAGTTTTAATAGGTCCTAGTGCTAAGATTATCAAAAAGATGGGAGATAAAATTGAAGCAAAAAAAATTGCAATAGATGCAGGAGTTAGTACCGTTCCGGGCTATATGGGGACTATAAAAGATGTTAAACAAGCAGTAGATCTTGCTAAAGAAATAGGTTTCCCTGTAATAGTTAAGGCAGCTGCCGGTGGTGGTGGACGTGGTATGAGAGTTGTAAATAATCCTGCTGAAATGGCTAGTGCTTTTGAGTCTGCAAAGCTTGAAGCCGGAAATAGTTTTAGTGATGATAGATTATTTATTGAGAAACTAATCCAAACCCCTCGTCATATTGAAATTCAACTACTTGCTGATCAGTACGGTAATAGTGTGTGTCTTGGAGAGCGTGAATGTTCAATACAACGTCACCATCAGAAAGTAATTGAGGAAGCACCTAGCTCTTTTATCACTGAAGATATAAGACAAGAAATGTATAAACAGGTAATATCGTTATCTAAAAGGGTTGGGTATTATTCTGCAGGTACTGTTGAGTTTATAGTGGATAGTAATAGAAACTTCTATTTTTTAGAAATGAATACTAGGTTACAAGTTGAGCATCCAGTTACGGAATTAATTACTGGTATAGATATTATCGAAGAGATGATAAAAATTGCTGCTGGAGAAAAATTATCATTTACACAAGATGACGTAAAGTTAAAAGGTTGGGCATTTGAGTCACGAATTTGTGCTGAAAATCCAAGCAGAGGTTTCTTGCCATCGAGTGGTAGAATTACTGCTTATTCTGAACCTGCAAAGAGTCCAAATATCCGTATAGATACAGGAATCGGACTTGGTGGTGAAGTAAGTATGTTTTATGATTCAATGATTGCAAAATTATGTACTTATGGTGAAACAAGAGAGCAGGCAATTGAGGTAATGCGTTCTGCCTTAAGTTCATACATAATTAACGGTATTTCTCATAATATCAGCTTCTTAGAGGCGGTGATGTTACATCCCCGTTTTGTTAACGGAGATATTTCTACTGACTTTATTCAAGAAGAATATCCAGATGGTTTTTCTGGAGCTAGTCTCACTTCAGAAGTAACTACCGTGTTTTTAGCAACAGCTATTTTTATTTATATATCAGAGCAAAGACGTGCTTCATTGATTTCAGGTAATATTAATAATCAAGCTAATAAAATTGGTACTAGATGGGTAGTAACAATTGATGATAAGCTATTTCCTGTATTAATTACTCCTGTTGAAAATGGTTATAATATACGGCATGAAAGTGATAGAATATATATTCGTAGCAATTGGAATTTAGGTAATGAACTTTTTACAGCTATAATTAATGGTAAAAAGACAAATGTAAAAATTGAGAATATTAGAACCGGTTATATATTATCGCATGCTGGCATTAGTGTAAAAGCATTTGTTCGTTCTCCTCGAATATCTGAACTTGAAGCATTGATGGTTTCAAAAGTAGTTATTGAAGAGAATTCAGAACTCCAAGCTCCTCTTAGCGGTCAGATTGCATCCATAAAAGTTACAGAAGGACAGCAAGTAATAGTAGGACAAGAAATTATGATTTTAACTGCTATGAAAATGGAAAACATTATTCTTGCCGAAAGGGATGGAAAAGTAGCTAGAATTTTTGTAAATGAAAAGGATAATGTAGTAAAAGGACAAATATTATTGGAATTTGCATGATGTTTCTTTATTGTACTGTTTATTTATGTTGTTTTATATAGTGAAAAAGCAATTTTATCATATAGTAGCTTGATGCAGCATCTGTAAAAATAGGCTATCACAGATTACTTTTTTAGATTATTGCAATCGTAGCTATAGTATGATACAGAGGCTTCTAAAGCCATGAATTAAAGTAACATCAATAATAATGAAGATAAAGTATAAAGATCAAATTAATGATAAAAAATTAACCAATTATTTATTATAGCAATTTTTAATTTTTAGTTGTATTTTGTAATTTTCTAGCTCTATTTCACTTACATAATCTGGAATGAAGTCTTTAGAAAACTCACCTAAGGTTTGCTCTTTAATAAAATTGCTGTAAATGCTTATTATCTTATATAGATCAAACTCGCTTGTTAATTCTATTAAAATTCTATCTGTTATGGCAAATCCTGCATCTTTACGAGCTTGTTGGATAAAACGTACTATGTCTCTTGCTATCCCTTCTTCTATTAATTCAGGCGTTAACTTTAACTCAAGTATAAGTAAACTGCTGTTATCAGCAAAGCTCACAGCACCTTTAATATGTGAATATGGCTCTAGGACTAATTTATATTCCTCACTATTTAAGATTTCATTGCAGATAACTAAACCGTTAACGTTAGCTTCCCATTCACCTTTTTTGGCAGCAGATATAATATCCTTCATTTTATGTGGTAAACGTTTACCAAGCAATGGAAAATTAATCGATAATTTTTGGTTTGTATAATTCTCCAAATCATCACGATAAATTACTAATTTGACATTAATCTCATCTTTAATTAAATCTTCGAAATTTTTAAGCATGTTATTGCTTTTACTTATTATAGTTACACTTGCGAGTGGCTGTCTTACCCTTATATTTTCTATGCTTCTGATAAATAAACTGTTACTGCAAATATCAAGCACAGTATCCATAGTGGTTACTAACTCATGATCTATCTCAAAACTTGATAGATTAGGAAAATTACAGAGATGGACACTTATTGTGTTCTCGTCATTGCTAGGAACTACAGAAGTAGTGACATGACAACTTGGCTCTAGTACGCCTGAGATTGCTACATTAAGGTCTGTGCCTTTTCTCACAATTACACTGTTACATAGTCCCAAATATATTGCTTCAGAAATTAATGGGACTAAAGCTGACATAGCAATAGCCATAGTTTTAAGACATGAATACAGGGTATTATAAGCATTTTGCTTATCTTCATCTTTTTCGCTTTTCCAAAACCTTGCTCTGCTTCGTCTTATATACCAGTTATTTAACACTTCAAAAAAGTTTGATATTGTATGGTAAGCTGTTTGCGTATCAAAATTATCTAAACTTTCTTCAATTTTTTGTACAGCTATTTTAAGCTTAGATAATATATAAATATCAAGAACGTTTTTAGAATTAAACTTAAGCTCACCTTTAATATGATCAGCATTAGCATACATAGTAAAGAAATGGTAAGCATTCCATATAGGTTTGATGAATAAACGAAGTATATCAAACACCATCTTACCATCTTTATCAATTAGTAGCTCTTGCCCTTTCACTACATTTGAAGATAGCATCGTAATTCTTAAAGCGTCAGAGCTATACTTGTCAAATAGTTCTAGAGGATCGGCATAGTTATTAAGACGCTTTGATAATTTTTGTCCTGTAGCGTCAAGTATTACACCATGGCATATACAATTTAAAAATGGCGGACGATCAAATAAAGCAGTAGATAGCACCATCAAAGTATAGAACCAACCACGAGTTTGTGCTGAATACTCAACTATAAAGTCAGCAGGAAAATGATTCTCGAACCATTCTTTATTATCAAAAGGGTAGTGGGCTTGTCCATATGGCATAGAACCGCTTTCAAACCAGCAATCAAATACATCTTCTATTCTGCGCATTGTTGATTTTCCTGTAGGATCGTCAGGGTTTGGTCTTGTAAGTTGATCAATAAATGGACGATGTAAATCAGTAATTTTAACGCCAAAATCTTTTTCTAGCTCCTCTATTGAACCATATACATCTATACGTGGATATTTTGGATCATCTGATTTCCATACAGGCAGTGGTGTACCCCAAAATCTGTTACGGCTTATCGACCAGTCACGTATATTTTCAAGCCACTTACCGAATAAATTATCTTTAACATGCAAAGGTATCCAGTTTATTTGCTGGTTAAGCTCTATCATTCTATCTTTGAATTTAGTAACTTTCACATACCATGATGGTACTGCTTTGTATATTAACGGTGTATCTGTTCGCCAGCAGTGAGGATAATTATGGATATATTGTTCAGTTTTAAGCCAGTTCCCTTGCTCTTTTAGCTTGATTATTATCTTATCATTAGCATCAAATACTTGTACTCCTTCTAAATCTGGTATTTCTTTAGTAAATTTACCGCTATTATCCACAGGACAAACAAGCTCAATATTTTTTGATTCACAAAGGATTTGGTCATCTTCACCAAATCCTGGCGCCATATGTACAATTCCTGTGCCGTCACCTTCAACTACAAAATCGCCTGCAAATATCTTAAAACTATTTGGATGATTCTCGAAATAATTAAATAATGGCTTATAAGTTAAACCTTGAAGCTCTGATCCTTTAATTATAGTGAAATCTTCATCTCCTTTAAGACCTAATTCTTTGTTATACTTAGAAACTGATGAAGCAGCTATAATATAACAAATATTATCCTTTGATACTAACGCATAATTAATATCGCTACCAACTGCAAGTGCAAGGTTTGAAGGTAGTGTCCAAGGTGTTGTTGTCCAAGCGAGAAGTCTGTATTCTTCATAATTACCATATGGCAATTTATCTCTTAGTACAAAACTAGCTGTTACTGCTTTATCAGCTTGTTTTCTATATGAATTATCAAGCCTTGTTTCGAAGTTAGAAAGCGGAGTTTCGCATGCCCAGGAATAAGGCATTACCCGCATAGATTCATATATTAGTCCTTTATTATACAATTCTTTAAAAGCCCAAAGCACTGATTCCATAAAATTCCTATCCATAGTTTTATAGGAGTTTTTAAAATCAACCCATCTTGCCTGACGCGACACATATTCTTCCCAGTTATCAGCATATTTCATTACTGATGCTTTACAATGTGCATTAAACTTCTCTATACCGAAATTAGTAATGGCAAGACGTCCTGAAATACCAAGCTCTTTTTCAGATTGCATTTCAGCAGGAAGGCCATGACAATCCCAACCAAAGCGACGCTCAACTTTTTTGCCTTTAACAGTTTGATAGCGTGCATAAACGTCTTTAATAAAACCAGTAAGTAAATGTCCGTAATGCGGCAAACCATTGGCGAAAGGTGGACCATCGTAAAATATAAATTCAGCATTACCAGCTCTATTATCGATAGATTTTTGGAATATATCATTTTCTTGCCAAAATTTTAGTATTTCTTTTTCTATAGCAGCAAAATTAGCGTTCGAGCTAACTTCTGGGTAGTGTTTATTATTTGTCATTATTTTAGAATTTTTTATAATTATTATTCGAACATGCCATTATTGAATGGCTTTTTTTATGTCATCCCAGTTGAAAGCGAGGATCCAGAGGAACTAGAGACAAGTTAGGTTTTTATTATTTATAAAAACTCTAAATTTATACTGATTAAAAATGGATTCCCGTCTGTGCGAGAATGACACCATTAGGCTCTGCAAGCTATGCAACAACGCCATCAAAAGTGCACAGCACCTAATAATAATAAATAATTATTAAGAGATAAATAGCTAACTTAGAAAAATACTAAAACTTCTTTTTAGAGAATAAGAAATACTCATGGAACCTAACCGTAATATTAAAAACATATAATTATAAAGTCTATTATGTAAACATCCTAATGATAGGAATATTTGAAGAGTCGAGTAGATTCTTCATTTGTATGAAAGCTTTTACAATATTTTCTACGGATTCGTCAATGAACTTATCTGTTTCAGTGTGATTATCTGACTCATCTTGAATATAAAAAAGAATAGAAGATATATAAACTGTAAGTAATAACCCCCTTTTGCTGTAATAATTAAAATCAAGTGATTTATCACCTGCATAGCACCAAATAGCATTACATGTGCGAAAGGCAACCTTAGTACCTTGCGCTGGATGTAGAGCAAAATAAACAGCATTCTTACTATGAATAATAGGTATGATAGTTTTAATTCTAGTTTTTACTGCTAAAGATATTTTTTCTCTTATTTTTGTTGGCTTTTTTATTTTTGTCAAACTTTCTAGCATAATATTATCTAGGTATTTTTCAAGAAATTCTATTATTTCTGACAAAGCATTTGGAAAAAGTATAAGCGCATACCCATTTGCAAAACCACATTTTTCTTCTGCTTCTTCAAGCAATCTATTATCCCATTTATTGAAAGGTAATAACTCTAATAAAGATTGCACAAATCTTAATTTTTTGATAAAATGTTCTTCTTGGATATTCATAATTTATAAACCTTGACACGATAACTTATTATATAGATAATAAAGTTATAGTTCAAATACATAAAATTTTTAAAGGAGAGTAATTTTAGTGGTACTAGTAAACGTTCACGCCGGCAATTGTGATAATACGCTTAAAAATTTCAAAAAGAAGTTACAAAGAGAGCTTTATTTTCGTAAAATGAAAGAACAGCGTTACTATGAAACTCCTTCAGCAAAGCGTGTGCGTAAAACACAAGAAGCAGCAAGAAGACAAAGGAAGTTTGCGCGTAAGAAAATGTTTGAAGAGTTTTAGAATTTTTTAAATTATTTATAAGCAACGCAAAAGGCAAGATTAATTCTTGCCTTTTTTGTTGGTAGTTTTACTGACTATTGATTATCATTAGGTCATTTCTACTATATATTGGAGAATGATATAAGAGCTATGCAACAGTGTTATATAACAGCAGTAGCTGTATCAATTAATGTATCTTATGCTTACTTATTTTAAACAAAATTTATATTCTTATTTTTCTAGCAGGGTTTTAATTTTTATTTTAATGGCAGCTGCTATTATTTTTGCTTGCTCTACTTATTACCTAATATCTCTAGAATCAAAGAACCCTAGTAAAATTATTGGGTTTTTATTAGTTGATTTAGCAATTTTTTTAATTTTAGGTATTTTAGTAGCTCATAAATTTTTTCAAAATTTTTTTGTTAAAGGTGATGCTAAAGATAATTCTAAATTACAGAATCGTATAATAATTGCATTTAGCTTAGTTGCAACAGTTCCGACCATAATCGTTTCAGTATTTTCTGCTTATTTTTTGAATCTTAGTATTCAGGCTTGGTTTGATAAAAAGATTTCAGCAGTGCTTGATCAGTCTATAATAGTTGCTGAGTCTTATATTGCTGAACATAAATTACAACTAAAAGAGACAGTTTTAGCTGTTGCTGAAGATTTAAGCGATATGTATTATGATTTAGTTCATAATCCTGCTTTATTCACCAAAACACTTAATACTGAAGCAGAGATGCGTTCGCTTGATGAAGCAATAGTTTTTAATAAATCTACTAATACTATAGTTGCTAATAGTTATTTAAGTTTTCTGCTATCATTTGCAACTATTCCTGCACATTTAATTAAAAAAGCAGATTTAGGAGGGCCAGTAGAAGTAAAATCTGATCCGACAAAAATAAGGATGCTAATTAAATTAAAGGAATATAATGATGTATATTTATTAGTTGGTAGATTAATAGACAACAAAATTATTGATCATATAGATGCAACTAATGGGGCAGCTGCAGAATATTATCGTCTTAAAAACCAAGTAGGAAGCATACAAATAAAATTTTCAATTATTTTTATTTTTATTGCTTTATTATTACTTTTAGTAGCTGTAAGTTTTGGTGTTATATTTACTACTAAAATAGTAGATCCTATTAAAAAGCTAGTTACTGCAACCGACAAAGTGAAAGATGGTGATTTAACAGTACAAGTTCCTGAAGATGAGGTAGATAAAGATGAAATAGGAGCTCTTTATGCTGCTTTTAACATAATGATTAAGCAGCTTTCACGTCAGCAGCGTGATTTAGTTATAGCACAGCGTGCTCTTGCTTGGTCAGATGTCGCTAAGAAAGTTGCGCATGAAATTAAAAATCCACTTACTCCTATTTTACTTGCTTCTGAAAGATTACTTAAGAAATTTAGTCCTGAAATTAAAGAAAGAGCAGAATTTAAGAATTATCTACAAATGATTATTCGTCATACTAATGATATTAAAAACATAGTATCTGAATTTGTTCTTTTTGCACGTCTTCCTGCTCCTAAATTTACAAATAATAATTTAATTTATTTAGTTAAAGATATTGTTGAAGCACGTAAATTACTGAATGATAATATTTTATATAAGTATGACACTAATGTAGTGCAATTTAATTTCATGTGTGATGTTACTCAAATAAATCAAGTAATGATAAACTTGCTTAAAAATGCAGAAGAGTCAATAAAAGGACGTAAACAAGGAGAAATAAAAGTTAGTATAAATGCTGGAGACAATTTTATTAGCATTACCGTAATAGATAATGGTAAAGGATTTCCACCTGAGCTAATAGGAAAAGCTACCGAAAGCTATGTGACGACTAGCAGTAAAGGTATGGGGGTAGGCCTTGCTATAGTTAAGAGAATAGTAGAAGAGCATTGTGGAGTTTTAGACATTGCAAATAGAGAAGAAGAGGGCGCAATTATCGAT
>NZ_BTGX01000024.1:17500-52571 GCF_057543435.1 Candidatus Rickettsia mendelii
AAATAGGTCAAAAATGTGATTTGCTTTCTAAGAGCTGTGAATGTCATGTATTTTAAAATCTCTATGAATAACTTAAAATAAATTTTCTAGAGAATTTGGATACTTTATTAAAAGATATAGAATCAGTTATCAATTTTTATATATCTAGTAAGATTGCAAGAATCTTAGATGTAGTTTTAGATATAATTTTTGTTGAATGAAATATTAAATTTTCTTATTTGTTTACCTCTTTAATATATAGTGAGTATTTATGGTGTGAATTTGTCTTAGTGTCTAAGCTTTTAAATCATTAGTGTCTGTAAGACTTATTTTAAATGCTGTTATCTACAATACCTAATAAATATTTTAATAAATGAAAATGGTAATGATATCATTACCAAAGTCAATTTTCTAAGATTGCCATAGTAAATAGAAAAGTTAATTTTCTAAAAGCAATTTCTATAACTAGCTAAAAAAAGAATATTATAGAAGCATTTAATCTATAGCATAGTTAAATTACTGATATCTTTTTAGGGTGTTGTAAAATAATTATTGTTTTATAATTAAGAAAATATAACAGTAAGATAGAACTAAATATATAATGATCCACTAGTAAAGGAGATATTAAGTAAAAACTATGTTCTTATTCTTAATAATCGAGGTGATTAAAAAATGGTTACTGATTATCTTATTTCTATCTGTTATAAAAACTTTTTATAACTCCACTACCAATAATATAACTAATATTAGTGGAAATGATGCTCCATTACTATAATTTAGTAATAAGATGAAGTGTTAGGTGATAGTATGGTTATGATTTGTATAGTTAAGATACTATAAATAATTTTTGTTTTTTACTTAGTTCTTTAAAGTGTTGGATTTCATCCCTCTGCAAAGACATTAAATTGCTGTTGCTGAGATGACACCATAGAAGCCATTCTCAATAATAAACCAACATAAAAATACTATAAGATTATATTTTTAAATATTGTGGTTGTAGCTGCGGTATGGAGGAGAGTTCCCTTAAACTATATAATATAAAAACTAAATATTTCTTAAGATTATTTTACTTAATTCATAATTTAAGACTGAGAAATCTATTTTATCAAATCCTTTTCTTGGAATAATTATTATAGCAAGCTTTATATCTTTAAGATTAGCATCACTAACAATAATCCTGATTATATGTCTTATACGCCTTTTAATTTTATTGCGGATAACAGCTTTTTTATTTAGCTTTTTACTAACTTTGATTCCTAAAAAAATATTGTATTTTGATTCAAGAAAAATTTGAGGAAGATTTTTTGCTATTACTAAAATAAAATACCTTTCATATAACTTTTTACCAAGCTTATTTATAAGCTCAAATTCTTTTTGATTTTTTAAAGAGGTAATGGACAATTTAATAGGTCGGTTATATTTTAAGCAGATAATTTTCTTCTACCTTTAGCACGACGCTTCCTTAAGATTTCTCTTCCAGAAACAGTAGCCATCCTAGCTCTGAAACCATGCCTTCTTTTTCTAACTAAATTACTAGGTTGAAATGTACGCTTCATAATATTTATACCAAACGAAAATAAAAATTAATTATCTATAATAAAATACTTTGACTTTGTCAATTACAGTCTGCCTTTAATCTAGAGGTATCTAATAAGCGATTAAACATGTGCTTTTGCTTGTTCTACGATATTTGCAAATCCTTCACTATGATTTACTGCTAATTCTGCTAGTATTTTACGATCCATGTCAATTTCAGCTTTTTTAAGAGCCCACATAAATTGAGAATAAACAAGCCCATGCTCTCTTACTGCTGCATTTATTCTTTGAATCCATAAACCCCTAAAATCGCGTTTACGATTTCTACGATCTCTATAAGCATAACGAAGAGCTTTTTCTACCTTTTCAATAGCTATTCTAAAACAGTTGTTAGCCCTACCTCTATAGCCTTTTGCTAATTTGAGAATTTTTTTATGACGATTTTTTGAAAATTTTCCTGATTTTACACGTGTCATTGCTTTAGCTCCTGATTAATTAGTTTGTGCCATACGGAAGAAAATACTTTTTAATATTATATCCGTCTTGATCACAAAGAATTGTAGTTCCACGAAGATTACGAATTTGAGCTTTAGTGCGGCGACGCATAAAGTGTTTTTTACCTGCTTGAGATGCAACAACTTTACCGCTAGCAGTAATTTTAAAACGTTTTTTTACAGCAGACTTTGTTTTTAACTTAGGCATAATCGCTCCTTAAAATTTGGTATTCTTAGGTTTGTGGGTAATAAATTATCTACACTAAAGCCACCTTACCGATAAAAACCAAATAATAGTTTTTTTACAATTTATTGCAAGAAGTTTTTTATGATATGTGGTATAATGCATTTTTTATTTACAAAGTATATTTAAGAATAATGTTTGGGCAAAATCCTAAAAGGTCTATATTAAACAGTGATGGCACTACGCTAGAGGTCAAGTCTATTTTTAAGACTATACAGGGTGAAGGTATCTTTGTTGGCATTCCTGCTATATTTATAAGACTTGGTGGGTGTAATCTTGCTTGTAATTTTTGTGATACAGAATTTGAAGATTTTGATTTATTAAATATAAATGAGATTTTAAGTAAGGTAAAAAATTTAGCTTTGAATTCTAGAAATAGAAAATCTATTAATTTGGTAGTAATAACTGGTGGCGAGCCGATGCGTCAACCTATAGAATTACTATGTCACAAATTATTAGATCAAGATTTTAGAGTACAAATTGAAACGAATGGTACATTATATCGCTCTTTGCCAAGAGATGTATCTATAATTTGTTCACCGAAAGCCGGTAAAAATGGTTATAGCAAAATAAGAGAGGATTTATTGCCTCAAATTAGTGCAATGAAATTTATTATTGCTAAAAATATTTCAGAATATAGTTCTATACCGGAAGTAGGACAAACTGCATATAATATAGCAGTCTTTGTTCAGCCTATGGATCAGAACGATCCAAGACTTAATAATGAAAATAATGCATTAGCTGTAAGATTAGCGTTAGAAAGCGGTGCTAGGTTATCAATGCAAGCACATAAATTTTTAGGAATTGAGTAAAATTAGATTTGTAAATATATAATTTACATCTTGAATTTTTTATTACTTACAACTATCATAGCCTATTATTTAAAGCTAGAGTATTTAGAGAAATGAGTAAAATATTAGAACTTGAAGCAGAACCTCGCACCGAATTTGGCACTAGTGCAGCAAGAGCATTAAGACGAGAAGGTCGTATTCCTGCTATTATTTATGGTGCTAATAAAACGCCAATTAGTATTTCTTTAGAAGAAAAAGAAATAACTAAACATTATAGAAAACCGGCTTTTGTCTCTCAGTTAATTAACTTAACAATTGATAAAAAGCATTACAAAGTATTGCCAAAAGCTGTAGAATTACATCCAGTGACAGATATAGTACGTCATGTTGATTTTGTCTTTTTAGAAGAAAAAATTCAAAAAATGGAAGTACCAATAATATATGAAGGTAAAGAAAGAGCTTTAGGTGTTAAAAGAGGTGGATACTTTAACATAGTAAAAAGAAGAGTGACTTTGTTGTGCGATGTTAATAATATTCCAAGAAATGTAACTATTGATGTTACTAATATGCCTATTGCTACCTCACTAAAATCTTCAAAAGTAAAATTACCAGAAAGATGCAGTTTTGCTACGAAAAAGGAATTTGTTCTTGCAACTATAATAGGGCGTAGAGGAGCAAAAACTGAGGTTGAAGGAGAACAACAAGATGAAAAGTAGTAAGAAGAGCATTATTGTATTGTTAATATGTTAACTCGTGTCAAGGTGAGGTACACAATAGAAATATTTAATGTAGTGTTAAAAACTTGTTTTTTATATTTTTTGCTAGGCTCCAATTTTTGTGTGTATGATCATTGAAAGCTCATACACGTCAAGCTACTAACATTCTATATTAATAAAGTCTATGAAAAGTGATTTTATACCCCTTTTAAGTCAACATTTTCTTAAAGTCTTCTATATATTAGGTAATGTTTATGATGCTGATTGTTGGTCTTGGTAATCCTGACAAGGAATATAGGAATACTAGGCACAATATTGGCTTTATTGTAGTAGATGAGCTAGTAAAGCAGCATAATTCATTGTTTATTACAAAGAAAAAATTCAATTGCAAGATTGCTGAAAGTATTAAGGAAGAGGAAAAATTATTGTTTATAAAACCTACTACTTATATGAATTTATCCGGCAAATCAGTAATGTCAGTAAAAGCATATTATAATATTTCACTTGAAAAAGTTTTTGTTATTCATGATGATATTGATTTAGATATAGGTAGAGTAAAATTTAAAACTGGTGGTGGTAGTGGCGGTCATAACGGTTTAAGGTCAATTGATCAAAGTATTGGTAGTAACTATAACCGAATTAGAATTGGCATAAGTAGACCACAAAATAATGAAGATATAGCAGGTTATGTACTTAATAATTTTCCTAAATCTGAATATGAAATAGCAAAGCAAGTTATAAATAAAATTATTAATAATTTTGATTTAATATTAGGGAATAAATTAGAAAAATTTAAAAATAAAATAGCGTAATTATATGTTTTATTTAGATCTGGCTCAGGTGACATATAAGTCATGTTGATAATGTGTTGTGTGCGTCGGTAATAATATTAAGAAATCCTGCAATAATGTTATGCTTTGCTGATTGACACGAGCAAAGCAATGCAATGCAAGTGAGTCTAGGGAAAACTAAGACTTATAGACTAATAAGTATAGTGTATTAATAAAAGTTCATCATTTGAATTATTTTACTGAGAATAAAGAGTATTTAACTAAAAACATTAAAATTCTAGATGATCACGATTTTATTTACGATTACTGATAATAATAAAAATTTTAGAAGTTAAAATTGTGGTATCATAAGTTAATGGAAAAAGTAGAAAGGCTAGAAAAAGAAAAAATGTGTATTTATAACTTTAATTATAATTAACTTTTAAATGAGACCGTTTTATGAAAAGCTTGGTTATAAACTTGAATTTATAAGATGTGCTTATTATCAAAATTCTATGATATACTAATATGTGCAAGGATCTTATATGACACTAAAGTGCGGAATAGTAGGCTTGCCGAATGTCGGTAAGTCGACATTATTTAATGCCTTAACTGCAAGTCAGGCAGCCGATGCTGCTAATTATCCCTTTTGTACAATTGAGCCTAATAGTGGTAAAGTTTTAGTGCCTGATGAGCGTCTGTACAAACTTGCAGATCTTGCAGGTAGTGCAAAGCTTGTTCCTTCTTATGTTGAGTTTGTAGATATTGCAGGGCTTGTTAAAGGAGCTAGCAAAGGAGATGGCTTAGGTAATAAGTTTCTATCTCATATAAGAGAAGTGGATGCAATATTACATGTATTACGCTGTTTTGAAGATGAGGATATAACGCATGTGTATAATAAAGTTGATCCGATAAATGATCTAGAGATAGTCGAAATGGAGTTAATACTTGCTGATATAGAGTCAGTTGAGAAGCGTTTAGCTACAAGTGAAAAGCGCTTGAAAGCAGGTGATAAGACATTAGCTGAGCAAATAGAGCTATTAAAGGAAGTTTATAAAATATTAGGTGAAGGAAAACGTGCAAGGGTCCTGAACAAAGGTTTAGGTGTAGATAATTTAAAGCAGTTACAGCTACTTACTGCAAAGCCTGTCTTATATGTATGTAATGTTCTTGAAAAAGATGCAGCAAAAGGTAATGAATTTACAAGAGTAATAGAAGAGCGAGCAAAAAAAGAAAATGCTAAAATTGTAGTGATTTCTTCAAAAATAGAAGCTGAGATCGCTTTACTTGAAAGTTTAGAGGAGAAAGAAGAATTTTTAAAGGATATAGGTCTTACAGAAACAGGGCTTAGTAGAGTCATTAAAGAAAGTTATAATTTACTAAACTTAAAAAGCTTCTTTACTATTGGACCAAAAGAAGCACATAGTTGGATGTTTAAGGATGGCACATTAGCACCTGCTGCTGCTGGTATTATTCATACTGATTTTGAAAAAGGTTTTATTAGAGCAGAAGTTATTGATTATAAAGATTACATAAATCTTGGTAGTGAAGCTAAAGCTAAGGAAGTAGGAAAAATGCGCTTAGAAGGTAAGGGATATAAAATGCAGGACGGTGATGTAGTACATTTTAGATTTAATTTGTAATTTATAAAAATTATTGAAAAAGCAATAGCGCTTTTATGCTTATAGCCTTAAGTATTAGCTCTTCATTATTGCATTTTGGTTTATTTAGCTTTTATATAGGAAAAAATCATTACAAGTAGTAATGAGCATTTACTAGGTTGCATGTTTCAAAGACATAAAAATTGAAGCAGAAGAAATATTTAAACAAATAGGCATGATTATGTCATAAGCCATGATAGTATTTCGAATCAATGTATAAATAACTTATAGCTTAATTTCAAGCCAAACTAATATTTCTAATCATGAGACTCTAGAATCATTATATTTTAGTGCTAGAGAATAACTATTCTAACTAGTAGGTAATCCAAGTTTAGGTAGCATAGTGGTTTGATTTAGTACTACAACCACATTATAAAAGTAGAAAAACTAATATAATTAGAATATTAATTTAAATTAAGTTTTTTTTAACTGTTATATCAATATACTATATGAGTTTTTCAATTAACTTTCTTTCTAAAAGGTTATACAATAGTGTTGCTAATTCTTTAGATACAACATTTATGTTATAATTTTGTTGTAATCTTAGATAAGCATTTCTAGAAAATTCTTGAGCTTTTGCAGGATTATCTAAAAGATAAGCAATTTTTTCAGCTAAATCTTCAGAAGAAGCAGCTTTACATATAAGGCCTTCTTTCATATGTTGTAGGATTTCTCTAGGTCCTTCAGTATTAGTACTAACTATAGGAAGACTTGCTTCCATTGCTTCAAGCATTATAATACCAAACGGTTCATGTAGAGATGGAAGGCAAAAAATATCGATTTTTTTAAAGAACTTATTTTTGTCTTTAATCCAGCCTATAAATGATATTTGGGTTTGTAAACCAAGTTTATGTGTTAAATCTATTAATTTTTCCTTTTCTTCTCCACCTCCACCTATAACAACTAAAATATCGTAGTTTTTATCTTTTAACAGCTTTATAGCCTGAATAAAAATATTAATACCTTTTTTAGCAACAAATCTTGCTAAGACGCCAATTACAATAGGTCTTTTGTATGATTTATTTTTAATAAAATCTTTAGTGATATTTATCATATTTGGCAAGATAAATATCGAAGATCTAGCAAAATTATTTTGCAGCAAATATTCTTTCATATGATTAGTAAGGGCAATTACATAATCACATTTTCGCAGTCCTTTTAAACTATAATTATGAGCAATACCTATTAATTTAATATTATATGTTTTAGCAAATTTGCTAAAATTTATTGCTCTATTACCATGTGCTATAATTATATCTGGCTTGGTTTTATAAATTACATATTTAAGAGTAAGCACTGATAACAAATCGATCGGAGCTAAATTCAATAGTTTGAGGCTTCTGTGTACAAGCAAATTTATTTTTGCTCTATAAGAAGTAATATTTATAACCTCAATTTTTTGCATCTCAAGAGCTGTGTTATAATCTAGAAATGCTTGCTGAATGCCGCCAAGATCACGGCTTAACATAATATTTAGTACTTTCATTTTTATGATAATTCAAAGATTCTAATGCTAAGGTAATTACCAACTATACTTATTTATTTACTAAATTCCAAGAAATTTGCTATAATACACTTTCATAAATATTATAATTAATATGGTTAGTAGGATTAATTTTGTAAAAATGCATGGGCTTGGAAATGATTTCGTTATTATTAATAAACGAGATTTAGCAAGCTCATATAATTTATCACAGCTAGCAAAAAATATAGCTGATCGTCATATTGGCATTGGATGCGATCAATTTATTATTTATGAAGAGCAAAATGATTCTTATGAAATGATTATCTATAATATAGATGGCTCTAGTGCTAAATTATGTGGTAATGCTACAAGGTGTTTAGTACAGTTAATTTATCTTAATACAGGAAAAAAAAATATTATTATAACTGTTAATGGTAAAAGATTACTATGTAATGTTGAAGATAAAAATAACATTAGTGTTAACGTAGGAGCTGTTAGTTTTAATAAATCTTGGATGCCTAATCATGAAAAAATTTGGGAATTTGCTGAGCGATATATGATTGATTTAAAAGAAACTATTTGTGTTGATGTCGGTAATCCGCATTTAGTTATTTTTAGTAGATTAGCACTTCAAGATCAAAGAATTGTTGGTGAAAAATTACAAAGTCAAGAATTATTTATTGATGGTATAAATGTGAATTTTGCAAGCGTTAAAAATAATAAAATTTATTTATCAGTTTGGGAGAGAGGAGTAGGTCTAACTCTTGCTTGCGGAAGCGGAGCATGTGCTAGTTTTGCTGCTGGTTTAAAATTGGGGTTTATTCATTCTCCAAGTCAAGTAATATTTAAGCATGGTAGCCTTATTATGAAAGAAGAGAATGGAAACATAATAATGCAAGGCACTGCAAAACTAGTAGCTCAAGGGGAATATTATTATGAGCGATAATCTAAAGCAAAAAGTAGTAACATTTGGTTGCAGGCTTAATATATACGAAAGTGAAATAATAAGAAAAAATCTTGAGTTATCAGGTCTTGAAAATGTTTTAGTATTTAATACTTGTGCTGTAACTAAGTCTGCAGAGAAACAGGCGTGTCAAGCTATTCGTAGTGCTAAAAAGAATGATTCAGATTTGAAAATTATCGTTACAGGTTGCAGTGCACAAACTAATCCTCAAATGTATAGCAATATGCTGGAAGTTGATAAGGTTATAGGTAATGAAGAAAAATTATTACCTGATTATTATCAAATTATAGGTGAAAGAATAGTAGTTAATGATATAATGTCAGTCAAAGAAACAGCAAATCATCTAATAAGTAGCTTTGACGGTAAGTCTCGCGCTTTTATTCAAATACAGAATGGTTGTAATCATTTTTGTACTTTTTGTATAATTCCTTACGGTAGAGGTAAAAGCAGGTCTACTCCAATAGGAACTATAATAGAGCAGGTAAAACATCTAGTATTAAATAGCTTTAAAGAAGTAGTTTTTACTGGTGTAGATATTACAGCTTACGGTAGCGATTTGCCTGGTTCTCCGACATTTGCTGGAATGATTAAACGTGTTTTGAGTTTAGTACCAGAATTAAAAAGGCTTAGGTTATCTTCGATAGATGTGGCTGAAATAGATGACGAGCTATTTGAGCTTATAGCATATAATGAAAGGATAATGCCACATTTCCATATTAGCCTGCAGGCAGGTGATGATATGCTATTAAAGCGTATGAAAAGAAGACATAATCGTACAGATGTCATCGAGTTTTGCACGAAACTACGTGCAATAAGACCAGAGGTATCGTTTGGTGCAGATATTATAGCAGGTTTCCCAACGGAAACTGATGAAATGTTTGAAAATACAAGAAGATTAATCGCAGAAGCAGAATTACAATATTTGCATGTTTTCCCATATTCAGAACGAGAAGGAACGCCAGCAGCGCGTATGCCGCAATTGCCAAAAGCGATTAGAAAAGAAAGAGCCAAAATTTTAAGACAAGAAGGACAAAAACAATTAATTCAGTTTTTTAAAAAGCATATAGGCCAAAAAGTAGAATTGTTAGTAGAGAATAATAATATAGCTCATACCGAGAATTTTATTCCTGTAAAGTTAGATAAGTTTCTAAAAAAAGGACAAATATTTAAAGCAAGATTAATAGGTATAGAAAAGAACTATATGTTATGTAAATTGGTTTAAAGTATTTAGGCATGATTTTAGCGAAAGCGAGGGCTAGAGTGAATAAAAATATAGATAAACAGAAGATTATATATAATACAGAAACAATACTACAGCTTGCTGAGGAAAAAATCTTATTAGTGCGCGATTTAAGAGAGTTGCAACAATACAAGGTAGGATTTTTAGGTAAGAATGGTGTAGTCACTAATGAGTTTAAAAAGTTAGGAAATTTAAATGAGCAGGAACGGAAAGATTTTGGCATAAAAATCAATGGCTTAAAAGATAAGGTACAGAATATAATTAAAGTAAAAAAAGAAATTTTAGAAGAGCAGGAGCTAAATCTTAATCTTGCTTTAGATAAAATTGATCTGACAATTCCGGCTAGAAAATATAAACAAGGATCTATCCATCCAATAACTCAGTGTAGTGAGGAGTTAATCCAAGTATTTTCACAATTTGGCTTTACTGTTGAAGACGGACCAAATATTGAGAATGATTTTAATAATTTCACTGCTCTTAATTTTGAAGATGATCATCCGGCAAGACAAATGCATGATACCTTTTATTTAAAAGGTCAGGACAATAACAAGCTAATGTTATTACGTACCCATACCTCAACAGTACAAATTAGAGTAATGAGTAGTTGCAAACCGCCTTTTAGATTTATAGCTCCAGGAAGAACTTATAGGTCAGACTCGGATATAACACATACTCCGATGTTTCATCAAATTGAAGGATTAGTCATTGATAAAAATATTCATATGGGGCATTTAAAATATGTTATTACCGGGTTTATAAAAAGTTTTTTTGAGAATTCTAATATCGAGCTACGTTTTAGACCTAGCTTTTTTCCATTTACAGAACCTTCTGCCGAGGTTGATATTCGTATGAATAAAAACGATAAATGGCTAGAAGTTTTAGGTTGCGGAATGATACATCCAAATGTGCTAAGAAATGTTAGTATTGATAGCAGTGAATATCAAGGTTTTGCTTTTGGTCTTGGAGTTGAACGTTTTGCAATGTTAAAGTATAATATTAAGGATTTACGACAATTTTTTGAAGGTGATTTGCGTTGGTTAAAACATTATAGCTTTTCTAGCTTTGATATACCAAATTTAGCTGGAGGGTTAACTAAATGAAGTTTACATTATCATGGCTAAAGCAGTTTTTAGAGACGTCAGCTACAATAGCTGAAATTGCTGAAAGCTTAACAGATATTGGGCTTGAAGTAGAAGAGGTAATAGATAAGGCAAGTGAGTTGCAAAAGTTTGAAGTAGCACATATAATAAACACTAGACCTCATCCGTCAGCTAGTAAATTAAAGCTTTGTGATGTTGAGAGCAAAAATTGTGTAATACAGATAGTCTGCGGAGCAAGTAATGCAAGATCTGGTATTAAAGTGGTACTAGCAAATATCGGGGTTGAGATACCAAATGGTAAGTTTAAAATCAAAGAATCTACTATTAGAGGAGAAAAAAGCTGTGGTATGCTGTGTTCAGAAGAAGAATTATTACTTGCTTCTGAATCTGAAGGTATTATAGAACTTCCTGAAAGCGCTGTAATTGGAGAACCTTTTACCAAATATTATGGCTTAGATGATCCTATATTTGATGTTAACATTACTCCTAATAGGGGAGATGCTTTAGGAGTTTATGGTATTGCAAGAGATTTAGCAGCAAAAGGTGTAGGAATACTCAAAGGATTGGAAATTCCAAAGATACAAGGTACATTTACTTCTAAAACGAAGCTTATTGTGCAAGATAAAGCTGTTTGTCCATTATTTACATTTAGAGAAATAAAACATTTAAAGAATAAACCAAGTCCTGAGTGGTTACAGAAATTACTTAAAAATATTAGTATAAAGCCTATTTCTGCCATAGTTGATGTAACGAATTATATTTCTTATAGCTTTGGACAGCCAATACATGCCTATGATGCAGATCAGTTAAAAGGCGATATTATGGTTGGATACGCAATATCATCCCAGCAACAGCAGGAATTTAGTGTTCATAATCTTGATTGTGTATATAATGAAATAGGGAATGTAGATTCATGCCTCTACAAGAACAATATAGTTAGTGTTGAAAATAATGTTCAAGAAAAAGAAATTAATAAATTCAAAGCTCTAAATTATAAGGAATATCTACTTAACGAAAGTGACTTGGTAATAAAAGACGAAAATGGTGTGCAAGCCCTTGCAGGTATTATCGGAGCTCTTAATAGTAGCTGTAATAGTGGTACAACAAATATCTTGCTAGAAGCTGCTTGCTTTAATGCTAAAATAGTTGCAGCTAGTGGTCGTAGATTACAGATTGATACTGATTCAAAGTATCGCTTTGAACGTAATATAGATAGAAATTTTACCGAAAAGGCTTTGGATATAGCTACTAACCTGATTTTATCAATATGTGGTGCTGGTGAAGTATCAGAGATAGTAATGGTAGGAGAAAAAGAAATACCTAAAAAATCTTTAGATTTTTCTGCTAATTATTTAGAAAAAATTACTGGAATTAAACTAAATATCAAAGAAATAGAAGCTATATTGAATAAACTTTGTTTTATTACAGATACTAAAGAAGATATTATAAGAATAACACCTCCTTCTTGGCGTCATGATATAGTCATTTTAGAAGATATAGTGGAAGAGATAACACGAATTTATGGGTATGATAAAATAGAGAATATAAAATTACCAGAATTAGAACAAAATGATAATAGTCTGAGAAGACATAAAAAGATTTCTACTTTTAAAAGGATATTAGCAAGTAGGGGTTATGATGAAGTAGTTACTAACTCATTTATGAATAGTGAAGATGCTAAATTATTTGTAGAATTAAAAGAAGAGTTATTTTTATTAAATCCTATTAGCATTGAAGATAATTATATGCGTCCTAGCATATTGCCAAATTTATTATGCTTAGTTCAAAAAAATCTAGCACGCTCTATAAAAGATATGGCTTTTTTTGAAGTTGGTCCAAGTTTTATAGATTTAAATACAGAAGTAACTCACCTAACGGCAGTTATAACTGGAGCATATAATCACAAAAACCCTCATGAAAGAGGAAGAGCATATGATATTTTTGATCTTAAAAGTGATTTAGAACTTGTGTTTGATTATGCAGGTCTATGTATGGATAAATGTATAGTACCAGATCAAACTACACCTTCATATTATCATCCTACTAGATCATCAAATCTAATGCTTAGGAAAAATTTATTAGGTCATTTTGGGCAAATACACCCTAAAATCTTAAAGCATTATAATATTAAAGAAGAAGTATTTGCTTTTGAGTTAAATATTACAAATTTACCCTTATCAAAAGCTAAATTTGGAAAAAGAGATGAATTCATAATATCATCTTTTCAAGCTAATTTTAGAGATTATGCATTCATCATTAATCAGGATCAGCCTGTAGGTGAGATAATATCACATATTAATCATTTAAATAAAAAGCTTGTTAAATCAGTTACGTTATTTGATATTTATAGTGGTGATAAGTTATCAGAAGGTAAAAAATCTATAGCGGTTAGAGTAGAGCTACAAGCTGACAATCGTACTTTAAACGAAGCTGATTTAAATTCATTTAGTAAAAATTTAATTACTACTATTGAACAAAGATTCCAAGGGATATTAAGAGAATAACAATATGTTAAAGATAATAGTTGAGACAAAAACATTGATGCAAGCACTTGGTTTTGCAAGTTCTGTTGTTGAAAAACGTAATGTAATATATGAGCTTGCAAATATTAAATTGTTAGCAAAAGACGGAATGCTTGAGCTTAGCGCTACTAATATGGATTTGTATTTAAGTCAAAAGATAGGAGCGCAGGTGATAAGCGAGGGTGAACTTACCGTATCAACGAAGACTTTAAATGATATAGTCAGAAAGCTTTCTGATGCTGAGCTTATACTTACTGATCTTGGTACTA
Source organism: Candidatus Rickettsia mendelii (assembly GCF_057543435.1). Taxonomy (NCBI): domain Bacteria; kingdom Pseudomonadati; phylum Pseudomonadota; class Alphaproteobacteria; order Rickettsiales; family Rickettsiaceae; genus Rickettsia; species Candidatus Rickettsia mendelii. The sequence continues at coordinate 31,252 of NZ_BTGX01000024.1, forward strand.
CAGGACTTGAGATAGTAGGAAAAAGTTGCCGATTTAATTTATTTACTTTACCAGTTTCTTCTTTTCCAGTTATGGATAATATTAATGAGGAAGCAAATTTAAAAATTTCTTGTGCTGATTTTGCTAAAATAATCGAATTGACAAAATTTTCGGTTTCCTTGGATGAAACTCGTTATAATTTAAATGGTATCTATCTGCACGTAAAGAATGGGGAGTTTTATTCTGCAAGTACTGATGGGCATAGGCTATCTGTTTCATCTATATTATTGGAAAGAAAAATAGAAGATTTTGGTATTATATTACCACAGAAAAGTGCAGAGGAAATTCTAAAAATAGTTAAGGATTCTAAAAATATAAATGCAGATATAGAAATTTTGCTAAGTAGCACTAAGATTAAGTTTATATGTAATGAGAATATTATTATGTTATCAAAGCTTATTGATGGTACTTTCCCTAATTATAGTGTTTTTATTCCAGAAGTTAGTAGCTCAAAATTAGTAATTAATCGTAAAGTATTTGCAGATAGCATAGAAAGAATAGCTATAATAACGGTTGAAAAATTTAGAGCGATCAAATTGTCGTTATCTTCTGAAATGCTAGAAATTAGTGCAATAGGTGAAGCAAGAGGAAATGCAAAAGAGTTTATTAATGCTTCGCAAGATACAGAAAGTTTTTATGAATATAGCGGTGATGAATCATTAACTATAGGATTTAATCCTAAATATTTAGAAGATGTTCTAAGTGCTGTGAAATCAGATTTAGTAGAATTATATTTTTCAAATGTTTCAGCACCAGTACTTATTAAATTTCCTGAAAATCCTAAAGATATTTTTGTTGTCATGCCTGTTAAGGTGTAGATTGTAAGCTACTAAAAGTGTTAATGTTGTAGTTATGGTTCAAACAATAGATACAATGTTATTTCTGTGGAAGTAAGAATCCAGTAAAAAAATATATATAAACAAGTTTTTTATCAAACTTAAAAATTTAATGTTATATTAAGCTTATTTTTTCTAGCTTATATAAAAACACTAATGGCATTGAATGCTTTTAATATATACCAGCAAAACCAAAGTTGTTTTAAATAATTTTTGACTAGTAGTTAAAGATTCTCTATTATTTTCTTCAAGTAAACTAATTAAACATTATATTATGAAAAAAAATGTAGGGTTGTTTTTTATATTATTATTTATTACAATAAATAATAATATATTAGCCGATGATTACCCAAAAACTCAAAGAGAGCAAAAATGGGATGAAGTAGGTTCTATAACAGGAGAAGAAGGACTAGTCTTTAGACCTCTTAGAGTAAAAAACAAATCTACTAAGGCTGTTGGTTGCTCAGTTAATAAATATCTTTGGCAAGCAGCAATAGAAACTTTAAGTTTTGTTCCTCTTGCATCAGTTGATTCAAATGGTGGTGTTATTATTACAGATTGGTATAGCCCACACTCTAAAGCTAATTTTCGCTTCAAAATAAATATATTTATTAAAGATAATATAATAAGTCCAGAAGCCATTGAAGTAAAAGTATTTGAAGAAATACTTAACAATAAACAGTGGGTGCTTAGTAAAAGTACCTCAAACCTTTCTATTGTGTTTGAGGATAAGATCTTAAGAAAAGCTAGAGATTTATATATTAATAATGCGAGGTAATGATAACTTTTTATTCGTACCTTGGTTAAAAGTTGAGTAATCTAAGACAAAGATTTCTTTGTCTTAGATTGTAAGGTAAACGTAAGATTTTTATTTAAATTCCTATATTTACTAAGTTTTAATACTGATAGAATATAAGATAATTATGAATCATATCGAACAAAAATGGCAACAAATCTGGCATGAAGAAAAAGCTTTTGAAGTATCAAATGACAGCAATAAACCGAAATATTATGTGCTTGAAATGTTGCCTTATCCTTCTGGTAAAATCCACGTTGGTCATGTACGCAACTATTCTATAGGGGACGTAATGGCTAGATTTATGATTATGCAGGGTTTTAACGTATTGCATCCTATGGGGTGGGATGCTTTCGGTTTACCTGCAGAGAATGCAGCAATAAAAAATAATTCTCATCCGAAAGAATGGACTTATTCAAATATCGAGAATATGAGGGAGCAGCTAAAATCTATGGGCTTTTCTTATGATTGGTCTAGAGAAATAAATAGTTGCGATCCCGAATATTATAAACATGAACAAAAATTCTTTTTAGAACTCTATGAAAGAAATCTTGCTTATCAGAAAGAATCTCTCGTTAATTGGGATCCAGTTGATAATACTGTACTTGCAAATGAACAGGTGATTAATGGACGCGGTTGGCGTTCAGGTGCGATTATTGAAAAACGCTATTTAAAGCAGTGGTTTTTAAAAATTACTGCTTATGCTGAAGAATTGCTGAATGAAATCCAAAATTTAAAAGAGTGGCCTGAAGCTGTGCGCTCTATGCAAGAGAAATGGATCGGTAAATCTATTGGTGCTAATTTTCATTTTAAGATTAAAGATAATGAAAATATCACTATTGAAGTATTTTCAACTAAACCTGAAACTATTTTTGGTGCTGCCTTTATAGCTATTGCCTTTAATCATCCAATAATAGAAAAAATTATTTCTAAAACAGCTGAGATATCAGATTTTATAACTAAATGTTCAAATACAACAGGTAGTGCTGAACTCAGTAAGGCAGAAAAAACTGGAGTACCTACAGGGCTTTATGCTATTCATCCATTTGATTCGAGTATAATGCTACCAATTATTATTACTAATTTTGTTTTAATGGATTACGGTACTGGTGCAATTTTTGGCTGCCCTGCACATGATGTACATGATCATGAAGTAGCGGTTAAAATGAATATACCTATTAGGCAGGTGGTTAATAATAATCAAGCAGATATTGATGTACAAAAAGCAGCTTATACTGAAGATGGATTTCTTATTAATTCAGATTTCTTAAATGGGTTAACTAGCAATGAAGCAAAACAAAAGGTAATTGCCAAGTTTGAAAAGTTAGGAATAGGTACACGCAGTGTAAATTATTATTTAAAAGATTGGGGGATTTCTCGTCAACGCTTTTGGGGCTGTCCTATTCCTATAATTCACTGTAAAGCTTGTGGGATAGTACCTGTACCGTATAAAGATTTACCAGTTACTTTACCTGATTATATAAATTTTGATGGTCAAGGTAATCCGCTTGATAATCACCCTACTTGGAAACATGTAAATTGTCCAAAATGTAACAAACCAGCTATTCGTGAAACAGATACTTTTGATACATTTTTTGAATCTTCTTGGTATTTTACTAGATATTGTAATGTAAATGCTTTAGAGATAGCAGATAAGAAAGCTTGTGATTATTGGTTACCTGTTGATCAATATATAGGAGGTATCGAGCATGCAATTATGCATTTATTATATGCACGGTTCTTTACAAAAGTAATGAACGAACAAAATTACATAAGTGTTCGTGAACCTTTTAAAGGATTATTTACACAAGGTATGGTGCTACATGCTACTTATAAAGATGAACATAATAACTGGTTATATCCTGAAGAAGTAGTTAAAAATGGTAATAAATTTTTTCATAAGGAAAGCGGTGCTGTGGTAGTGCAGGGACGCATCGAGAAAATGAGTAAATCTAAGAAAAATCTCATTGATCTTGAAACAATACAAAAGCAATATGGAACAGATGCAGTTAGGCTTTTTGTGTTATCGGATAGTCCCCCTGAAAAAGATCTAGAATGGTCAGCTGGTGGTATTGAAGGTTGTGCACGTTTTATTAATAAGCTTGAGCATATGCTAGAAATGATCACTTCTTTAAAAGATGATACGGATGGTACTAAAACTAATAAAGACCTTAATAGGTTAATACATCTTACTATAAAACAGGTTGCTGAGGACATAAAGCTTTTTAGCTTAAACAGAGCAATAGCACGTATGCGTGAGCTTTTTAATGCTATATCAAGTGAACTTGCTAAAGAAAAAGTTGATGTTAAGACTGTAAATTATGGATTTACTATTTTAGTGCAACTACTTAACCCTTTTATACCACATATTACCGAAGAAATTTGGCAGAAACTCGGTCATAAAACATTTTTATATAATACAGCTTTTCCTATATTTGATGAATCAATTCTAGAATTAGAGACATATGTTATAGCAGTGCAGGTTGACGGTAAACTTCGAGATATTTATGAGTTTGATAGTAAAGCAAGTGAAGAAGATATAAAAAAAATTACTACATCTTTACCTAAGGTACAAAAATTCTTAAAAGGGAAAGAACCTAAGAAAATTATTCTTATCCCTCGTAAAATTGTAAATATTGTTTGTTAAGATTATTTTAAATTTTAGATAGGACTAGCCTTATTTTATGGTTAGTGAAAGGCAATTGATTTTATTCCTGCGAAGAGCAGGAATCTAGAAAACACAAACCTAATATTTAAAAAAATTTATACATTTTTTAGAATAAAAACATAAAACACTTGTTATAACTTTTTATTAGATTCTGTTTTCGTGGGAATAATATAAGTTATACTGTTAGGTACATTATAGAATCATACATGTGGATTGGGCATAACTATACAAGCGTAGTATAACAGTCTCTAATGCATGAAAATGTCAATCTCACTCCAGCCAAGTAAATCTAAATTAGCTCGGGTTGGCAAAAATCTAAAAATATTTTGTGCAAGTTCAAGCCTATTTTCTTTGAGTAACATTTTTTGTAAAATATCTTTTAATTGATGTAAATACAGTACATCTTTAGCTGCATATTCTTGTTGTTCTTGAGATAAAATTTCAGCACCCCAGTAGGAAGATTGTTGTTGTTTGGAAATACTTATAGAAAGCAGCTCTCGACATAAATCCTTAAGCCCATGACTATCAGTATAGGTTCTTACTAGTTTTGAAGATATTTTAGTGCAAAAAATATTCTCTAAGTCAATTTCTAAATATTTCTTTATTGCTGCTAAATCAAACCTAGCAAAGTGAAATATCTTACATCGATCTTTTTGAGATAATAATGTTTTTAGATTAGGAGCTGTGTAATCTTGATTTATAAAATGAACAAGATGGGCTGCACCATTGCCATTACTAAATTGTAATAAGCATAACTTATCTCTATGCAAATTTAATCCCATTGTTTCAGTGTCTATAGCTAAATTACCTTCAAGCTTGAAATTGTCTGGTAGGTCGTTTTGATAAATTTTAATAGTCATAATTAATTTTTAATTGTAAATACCTGTTCATTTGGAGCTGCTACTCCTAAAACTTTGCGAGCTTGCTCATCTAGCATATCTTTATCTAGCGATTCCGTTCTTAATAATTTAATATTATGCTCAAGTTCTACTCTTTCTGCTCGCAGTAATTTTAATTCCTCATAAGCTTTGTCAAGCTGTCTATTTACTTTTAAATATGCAATTACTCCCTTATTGCCGTAAATGCAGTGGAAAACGAAATAGCCGAGCAATAAAGCTAAAAAAATGTTTAAGATTAACCTTTTAGCATTATTATTTAAATGTATATAATTAAAAATAGTCATAAAAATAATATCTTTATAAAGAATAATATAGGAGCAGTTAAAATTATACTATCAAATCTATCTAATACTCCTCCGTGACCAGGTATTATAGTGCCACTATCTTTAATATTAAATTTTCTTTTAAAATATGAAATAAATAAATCACTTAATTGAGCTACTAAAGCTAATATAGAACTAATTATAAATAAAAAAATCTTATTTGAAAAATAGTAATTTTCAATATTAAAACTAGGTATTAAACTAATTAAAATTGCAACCAATCCTGCTGATAATATTCCTGTAACTAAACCACTCCAAGTTTTTTTAGGGCTAATTTTGGGAGCTAATTTTATTCCTTGAAAAGTTTTGCCGCCAACCATAGCAAATGTATCCACTGACCAAATTATACAAAAGTAAAGCATAATAAGCCATCTATTTGTATATCCTGTGCTTAACAATATTAATAAACTTATGGGAAGCAGAATAATAATTAATCCGATTAACAAATATGGAATAGAAGATCTAGTCATATGATACCACTCGTATAGCATCCCTATAGCTACTAACATCATTAAAATATAAAATAAAGGTTTAACCCAAAGTATTGCTATAACAAATAATGGTACTAAAACTATACTTGACAAAATCCTTAGATATATATTACCTTTTACCAAATGTTCTTTTTCTTTTTGAATAATCATTTATAGCTTCTATTATATCGCCTTTATTAAAATCAGGCCAACATTTCGGTGAAAAATATAATTCAGCGTAAGCTGCTTGCCAAAGTAAGAAATTACTAATTCGAAAAACTCCTCCAGGTCTTATCAATAAATCTACATCCGGCATCTCAGAATCATAGAAAGCATTTTGTAAGTCTTGTTCATAGATCTCTTTTTTACCACTGGCAATAATTTTTTGACAAGCATCAGTTATTTCTTGACGACTTCCATAACTAAAAGCTATACAAAGTGTTATTTTATTATTATTTTTTGTTAATTCTATAGCATTATTTATTTGTTCTTGCAATGAAATACTAAGTAAATTAAGCCTACCTATTACTTTTATTTTAACTCCGTTCTTATGTAAATTATTTAGTTCATTTTTTAAATAAATACTTAATAATCTTATTAAAAAAGATACTTCTGCAGCTGAACGTTGCCAGTTCTCAGAAGAAAAAGTATATAAAGTTATGTAAGGTATGCCAAATTTAAGGAATGCAGGTAGTAATTCACGAATTTTATCAGCTCCTGTCCTATGTCCCTCGTGTTTTGGTAAGTTATGCTGTTTTGCCCAGCGTGCATTACCATCCATTATTATTGCTAAATGTTTTATATTTGTCATTAAAAATTATATAATTCTAGGAATTTCAATTTTAACTGATAGTCCACCTAAATCATTACTATCATCTAAATAAATAAATCCTTTATGATCATTTATTATCTCATGAGTAATAGCAAGCCCAAGACCTACATTACTTGAATTACTAAGTTGTCTTGCTTTATCTGATCGATAAAATGGGTTGAATACAAAAGGTTTTTCTGTATCATCTATACCAAGACCATTATCTTCAATAATTATTGATACAACATAGGAATTACCACTTAGCATTACTCTAACTTTAGTACCATATTTTATAGCGTTATCGACTAAATTAGACAAGGCTCTTTCAAAAGAATTTGGTTTAATGTGTACTTTTAAATTATCTATATTAGTAGGTTTTATAAATTCAATACTCACATGTGCCCATTTATTTAAAAAATATTCAATCCAAGGTAAAATTAAAAATTCTTCAAATTTTTCTGCGCTTTCGCCTTGCGTAAAATCCAAATAAGAATTGATCATTTGCTGCATAGTTAATATATCTTGTTTTAGTCCTGCTGTTTCTTCAGTTTCATCCATCAATTCAAGTTGTAATTTCATACGTGTTAAAGGTGTTCTTAAATCATGTGAAATCATAGCAAGCATAGTGGTTCTTTTGGTAATTTGCTTTTCTATTCGAGCTTTCATTTTTAAAAAAGCAACACCAGCTTTTCTTATTTCCAAAGCGCCAGAAGGTTTAAAATTTTTACTTTTTAAGATACCGCGTCCAAATTCATCAGCAGCATCTGCAAGAGCAAGTATTGGTTTAATTTGATTCTTAGAAAAAATAATTGAAATGGAAAGTAATATAGCTGTTAAGAATATAATCCATAAAACAAAAATATATACAGTAGGATTAAGTAATAATTTTGCAGGAAAAGTAATATATAATATTTCATTATTTAGTTCTAAAAATACTTCAATTTTATTTTCCTTATTTAATTTAACTACATTTTTTTCATGAATTTTAATATCTAGAATATTCTTAAATATAGTTAAAGGCTCACTTAATTTTGGTTGTTTTACAGGTAATTTTTTATTACCCTGAAATTGGTAAGATAAATTAAGATAATTTTCTGATAGTTGCGTTATTTCTCTTAGGTTATTCCTATGTTCTTTAATTAGTGACTCTATTTCATTGATTATAATAGTGCTGGTATAATATGAGACATTATACCAATGACGATCATAAAACAAAAATATAGCAACGATTTGTCCTATTAAAATTGGAATAATTATTATTAGCATAAAACGTGCAAATAATGTTTTTGGTACAACATATTTTAAGAAGCTTGATACAGACGAATTTTTTAGAACTAACTTGTATGCTACGCTTTTTATATGTGTAGCTATCTTATCTTTAAATTCATTAAACCTTCTGCGTTCTAAAATACGCTGTAGCACTTTAGATATAAAGAGCATAGCCTTCATTACGCACAGTCTTTAAATATTTTGGTTCTTTAGGATTATCTTCTATTTTACTTCTTATTCTAGTAACTTGTACATCAATTGAGCGTATACTAAGACCTCCCATTATCTTTGAAAGCTCAAAACGACTAATAGATTTGCCACAGTGTTCTATTAATATCTCAAGTAATTTTTGTTCAGTAGAGGTAATAGGTATTATTTGGTTATTCTTAGTAAATTCTTTTGTATTAAAATTATAGAAGCTATTGCCAAATTTAATTATATTTTGCTCTTTTTTAAAATTATTATAATTATTAATTAAATTATTTATACGCAGTAATAATTCTCGCGGTTCAAATGGTTTAGTGATATAATCTGAAGCACCAGCTTCAAGACCTTTAACTCGATTATCAGGTTTAGATAAAGCAGTCAGCATTACTATAGGTATGTTATTACCAGCATCTCGTATAGCAGTAGCAAAATCGATGCCGGTTATTTCCGGCAACATAACATCTAAAATAATTAAGTCATAATCTGAAGTTTTTAATAGGTTTTTGGCTTCGATAACTGAATTTGCTGTTGATACTAAAAACTCATTTTTATTTAAAAATTGCTGTAAAAGTGCTAATATTCTGCTATCATCATCAACTATTAAAATATGAGCCTTATATTCCTGCATATATTTTTATTAATTTGTAGATGATTACTTATAATATTATATATAGTATAAATATAAGTTAATGACAATGACAAAACTTTCAGATAAGAATATTGGATATATTTGGGTTAATGGTAAGTTAATTCCTGCTAAGCGTGCTCAAATTCATGTTTTAACTCATAGTTTGCATTATTCTGGAGCAGTGTTTGAAGGTGAAAGAGCTTATAACGGCAAGATCTTTAAGCTAAAAGAGCACACGGAAAGATTAATAAAATCAGCAGAAGCTTTGTATTTAAAAGTACCTTATAGGTTAGATGAAATTATAAGAGCTCATGAATTAGTTATAGAAAAAAATAAAATTCTAGATGCATATATAAGACCTCTTATTTGGTGTGGAAGTGAATCATTAAATATTACTAATACTAATTTGTCGACTAATCTTTTGATTGCCAGTATTCCTTCTATGCCTAGGTCTTTTTCAAAAGGGATAAATTTAAGTATAAGCTGTTGGCGTAAAGCAGCTCCAAACGCAATGCCACCACAATCTAAATCTGCTGCTCATTATAATATGGCAATAACTAGTAAGAAGGAAGCTAACGCTCTTGGATATGATGATGCGTTACTACTTGATTATGAAGGATTCATTGCTGAGTGTAGCACAACAAATATTTTTTTTGTTAAAGAGAATGTGCTATATACTCCGATTGCTGATAGATTTTTAAATGGTATAACAAGGCAAACTATTATTGAAATTGCAAAAAATTTAGGACTTAAAGTAAAAGAAAAACGCTTGAGGTTAGAACAAATAGAGAATTTTACCGAATGTTTTGCTACAGGGACAGCAATTGAAGTTCAAAGTATTCATTCTATAGATATTGGTAGTAAAAAGATTGTTTTTGATGATCATAAAATTGCCGATACTCTAAAAAAAGAATATGAAGGCATTGTTAGAGAGTAGAAATGTTATATAGTTCTTACTGCACCTTAATAATATAATTATAATTTAAGAGTAAAAAATTATGCATAATATATTTAAAGGTTTAATTACTGCAATTATAACACCTTTTAAAAATAATAAATTAGATTTAGAATCGCTTGAAAAAGTTCTTAAACGACAAATTGATGGAAAAGTTGATGCAATAATATTAGCAGGCACAACTGGTGAAGGCAGTAGTTTAAGTTTAGAAGAGTATCAATTATTATTACAAACTAGTGTAGAAATCATTAATAAACGTATTCCCATAATAAGTGGATGTTCATCTAATAATACTGCTCATGCAAGAGATCTTGCAGTAAAATCTACAAAAATTGGGGTTGATGGTTTTATGGCGAGCATACCATCTTACTTGAAGCCTACACAAGAAGGGATTTATAAGCATTTTGAAATTATACATGAAGCAAGCAATTTACCTATTATGTTATATTCAGCGCCGACTAGAAGTGCAATAGATTTTGCTGATGAAACAATATTTAGACTTGCTCAATTGCCACGTATTATAGCATTGAAGGATTGTGGAATAGATTTAGAACGTCCTATGCGAATTAAGGCAGCAGTCAAAGAGGATTTTAACCTTTTAACTGGAAATGATGATATAGCTTTAGCTTATCATGCCCAAGGCGGAGTAGGATGGGTTTCTGTAGCTTCTAATATTGTACCGAAATTATGTAAAGAGTTATTAGAAAAATGCTATAATAGTGATATTAAAGGAGCGCTTGAAATCCATCAGGGACTACTGCCTTTATATAAAGCATTATTTATAGAGTCTAATCCGATTCCAGTAAAATACACATATTACTATTTAGGTTTATGTGAGAATGAAATTAGGTTACCTTTAACTGAAGCAAGTGATAAAACGAAAAAAGAAATTGAAGAAGTTATAACATCACTATCCATCAAGTTATGAGTGAATATAAAAAAATTATTACACAAAATAAGAAAGCTCTTTTCAATTATTTTATTGAAGAAAGGTTAGAAGCAGGTATTGTATTAAAAGGTAGTGAAATTCGGTCTCTGCGCCAAGGTAAAGCTTCTATAGAAGAAAGTCATGCAGCAGATAAACAAAATGAGATATTTTTGTATAATAGCCATATTGCAGAATATGAAAACGCGAACAGATTTAACCATTCTACTAGAAGAGAACGTAAACTATTATTACATTCTAGAGAAATAAAGAAAATTATTGGTAAAATTAGAATAAAAGGTTACACATTAGTTGCTCTTTCTATGTTTTTTAATAGAAAAAATAAAGTGAAAATAGAGCTTGGTATTGCTAAAGGTAAGAAATTACATGATAAGAGACAATCTATTAAAGAAAAAGATTGGAAAAGAGACCAAAGTAGATTAATAAAAAAATGATATAAAATTTAAAGGTTATTTATGCAACATATTATGGCTAAAATATTGGTGATATTTGTAGTTATTACAGGAATTTTATTTGTTTTCAAAACGATAAAAACTTATTCTACACAATCTGTTTCTATAGCAGTTAAACAAAATGAAGAAGCACAAGGATGTGAAGAAGAACGAGTAAAAAAGATTATCAAAGAATATTTACTTAATACTCCTGAAGTAATAATAGAATCAATAGAAGGTTTACAAAAACGTAAAGTACAGGAAAATAAGAATAAGGTTAATAACTATCTTAAGGATAATAAAATAGATATTGAAGATAGTCAGAGGTTCCCTATTATAGGTGATAAAGACGGTGATATAACAATAGTTGCTTTTTATGATTACAACTGTTCTTTTTGTAAAAAAGGTGATGCTTCTATAAATGAATTATTGCAAAATGCTCAAAGAGTTAAAGTTTTATTAAGACCACTTCCTATACTTGGAGATGCTTCCGAGTATCTTGCAAGAATAGCTTTAGCAGTTTACAAGATTAATTCAAATAAATTTAAAGTTATTCATGATGAATTAATGAAAATAAAAAATATTTCTAAAGAATCTATAAAAGAGTTGTTGGCTGAGAATGGCTTAAATGCTATAGAAATTGAAGAAACTGCTGATAATAGTGAAATTAAGGATTTAATTACTCAAAATATAAAAATAGCTAGAAACCTTAGACTCCAAGGAGTACCAGCATATATTATTAATACAAGATTAATACCAGGATTAATGGAGTTCCCACAATTACTAAATATAGTTAAAGAAATTAGAGATAATAAAGACTCTTAAAGAAGAACCTTTTCTATTTTAAATATATATTTTTGTTGTGTGGCTCTGATATCATTTAGTCACAGCAAGAATAATTACAAATTTGATAAAACAAAAATATAAGAGGCTTGTTTTTTTATATAGTTTTTAATTTTTACTGAATTTTCCTAGGGAAGTATTGTTTTGGGTAGATTAGTGATCAATGTTACTACAAGTTACTTGGGGACACACCACATAGCAGCGGGTACAATACAACTAGTTAGTACACTGATCAACATAACACCAATCAAGGTAGGGAAATGATGTCAATTGCTTTTATGGTTATTTAGCAAATCTAACATAGTCTTGCCGATTTCAGCAGGTGATCTAGCAATCGTTACGCCAGCACTTTGAAGTGATTCAAGCTTATTTTCTGCAGTACCTTTTCCTCTGGCAATAATAGCACCAGCATGTCCCATCCTTTTACCAGGAGGAGCAGTAATACCTGCAATAAAACTAACAATGGGCTTCTTTATTTTTGATTGTTTAATAAAGTCAGCAGCTTTTTCTTCTTCATCTCCACCAATTTCACCAATCATAATAATTGATTGAGTCTCATTATCCTTTAGAAACATCTCAATACAATCGATAAAATTAGTCCCGTTAACAGGATCACCTCCGATACCAACACATGTAGATTGTCCAAGTCCTACCTCAGTAGTTTGAGCAACAGCTTCATAAGTTAAAGTACCTGATCTTGATACAACGCCTACCGATCCTTTTTTATGAATATGCCCAGGCATTATACCAATTTTACATTCATCAGGTGTTATAACTCCTGGGCAATTAGGACCAATTAATCTAGTTTTAGAACCGACAAGAGCACGTTTTACTTTTATCATATCAAGTATTGGAATTCCTTCCGTAATACATACAACTATTTCAATTTCTGCATCAATTGCTTCTAATATTGAATCAGCTGCATAAGGAGGTGGAACATAAATAACACTAGCATTTGCACCTGTTTTTGCTTTTGCTTCATGTACGGTATTATATATTGGTAAATCAAGATGAGTGCTACCACCTTTACCTGGTGTAACGCCCCCAACCATTTTAGTACCGTAAGCTATTGCTTGCTCAGAGTGGAAAGTTCCTTGTGAGCCTGTAAAACCCTGACAGATTACTTTTGTTTTTTTGTTAATTAATATTGCCATATTTATGTTTTATAATTTAAATTACTTTATTGCTTCAACTATTTTACTTGCTGCATCAGCAAGATCATGTGCTGGTATTATTTCTAAACCAGAATTTGATAAAATTTCTTTACCTTTTTTAACATTTGTACCGGCTAAGCGAACTACTAACGGTACTTTTATGTCTATTTCCTTTGCAGCTTCAATAATTCCTTCTGCTATAATATCACAACGCATAATACCACCAAAAATATTAACTAAAATTCCTTGTACTTCCCTATCAGATAAAATGATCTTCAAAGCTTCTTTTACAAGTTCACGATTAGCTCCACCTCCAACATCTAGGAAATTTGCAGGCGTAGCACCATACAGTTTAATAATATCCATAGTAGCCATAGCAAGACCAGCACCATTAACCATACAGCCGATATTACCATCCATTTTTACATAGCTAAGGCCTGCATTTGCCGCTCTAATTTCTAAAGGATCTTCTTCGTCTTGATCACGCATGGCGTTGATATTAGGGTGTTTAAATAGTGCGTTATCATCAAAAGTAATTTTTGCATCTAAGGCTAATAAATCCTCATCAGTTTTGACAATTAAAGGATTAATTTCAATTTGCACTGCATCTGTTTCAACAAAAGCATTATATGTAGCTTTTACTATTTCTTTCATCTGTTTAGCTTGGTGACCTTTGAATCCTAGTTCATATGCGATGCCTTGCATATGAAAATTTTGTAAACCAGTGGCAGGATCAACAGAAAATTTGATAATTTTTTTAGGAGTTCTAGCCGCTACCTCTTCAATATCAACACCGCCTTCAGTAGAAGCTATAAGTGTGATACAGCTAGCCGACCTATCAAATATGATACTGAAATAGTATTCTTTTAAAATATCACAACCAGATTCAATATAAATACGACTTACCTTTTGCCCTTGTGGACCTGTTTGATGCGTTACTAAATTAATACCAAACATATCATGAGCAACTTTCTTGGCTTCTTCTTTGCTTCTGACAATTTTAACACCGCCAGCTTTACCTCTACCTCCAGCATGTATTTGAGCCTTAATTACATATAGTTGTGTATTTAATTCATCAATAAATGCATTAATATTTTCAGTTTTTGTAACTACTACTCCGGTGGGAGTAGGCACACCATATTTTCTTAAAATCTCTTTTGCTTGATATTCATGAATATTCATTTAAATAATTTTTTTAAATAATTAAACCGTATTATAACGATTAATTTTTAGACTGTAAAGAAGAGAGTGCTTCATCTAAACTAAGATTATTTTTCTATCAATGTTACAGTAGCTTCATCTATAATTAATTGACTAGTTTTTAGATTTATGTTTAGCTTTATCTTTATATGCTAGCTGTTCTTATAAATTTTAGCTAATGATTAATTCTGCATATAAAGATTTTATAGTAAACAAGCTATAAAAATTTATATGATGATTTAATAAAATAGCTTATCGGCATTAGTTAATATTATAATTTATATTAATTTAACAGCTTTTTTACTAGTTTAATAAATCGATAGGTAGTATACTATCTCTTATAAAGGAGCATTACTCTTACTAGAAATAAAACAAGTAAGATAGTTGCTTTATGTAGAGTATATGTTTACCATTTTAGAAGCTGTTCTAGAAAACTATCCATTACATTATAAATATAAAAATTATATGCTTACTTTTTTGGCCCTGATGTCTTTCTAATAATAAAATAGTAATTTAGTAAGACAAAATTTGTTTTTATACATTTTGTTAGATTACAACTTTTATCTAGAATAACATTTAGAGGTATTTTATGAGTTATGCAATAATGCTAAGCTTCCTAAGCTTAGACAATCTAACTGTATCATTAATTACTAACTGCCTGATCTATAATTTTTTTTGCTTCTGTAGCGCTTAAATTTTCCTTATCATTCAGAATTAAATTAGCATTTTTTAAATCATCACCAATATGTTCAACTCTTCCTTTTAAAATTTTAGCTAAAAATTGTTCAGCAAGAGCATAATAAGATATTCTATTGCCTGGTTTTGCAAAGCCGTGTCCTTCATCTTTATAAAGTGCATAAACTACTGGAATATGTCTTGCTTTCATTGCATTAACGATTTGATCAGATTCAGATTGTACAACTCTAACATCATAAGCACCTTGCGCTATAAATAAAGGTTTTTTAATATTATTAACAAAGTTTATCGGAGATTTCTGTCTTAAGAACTCTTTCTCTTCTTCAGTATCCCAAGGACCAATACGTGTTTTATAAATACTTAATAAAGGAGTTACATAAGGAGCCTTAGACTGTACATGAGTTAATAAATTAGACATACCAACTACATCAACCCCGCAAGCAAATACATCGGGTGTCATAGTAAGACCAACTAGCGTTGCATAACCACCGTAACTTCCTCCCATAATTGCTACTTTATTAGGATCAGCTATATTATTTTCTATTGCCCAATTTACTCCATCAATTAAATCATTATGCATTTTACCTGCATATTCTAAATTTCCAGCATTTAAAAAATTTTTACCAAAACCTGTTGACCCACGATAATTAATACTTAAAACTGCATAACCACGATTTGCAAGCCATTGATGTTCTGGGTTATACCCCCAGTGATTACGTGCCCAAGGCCCGCCGTGAACATTAATTATTAGTGGTAATTTTTTATTGGGAATATGATTTTCATCAAGTATTATATCATTTGGAAAAGTAATATAACTAACTAAATCAAGTCCGTCACGTGATTTAATAATTACTGGTATCATTTTAGCAAGCTGATATTGCTCAAGTGCTTTGCGATTAGTAAATAAAAATTCTACTTTTTTCTTGGCTCTGTCATACTTATAATATTTTATCGGTGCATTATCGCTTTCATAAGCTACTATCCACATTGTATCATCAAGAGTACGGCTACTAATAATGAGATTACCATGGTCAAGTGCTTGTAAATATTTAATATCTTTTTCAATATCTTTATCTAAAACTTTGTATGATACTACATCATAATCTATAGATACTGCTTGCGGAGTTTGTTTTATAGGATGTACCGTAAATAAACTAATATCAGCTTTTGAATTTTCAGCTAATATCTCAGTTTTGTTCGTATTTAAGTTTAAAGCTTTAAGTGCTGAGGTATTACGATTACGGCCTTCAAGCATATAAAGAATTTCACCACTAGCATCGAAACCAAGTAATAACGTATTGAAAGAATCCTCCATTGGTATTTTAGTAAATAATTTAGGTTCATTGTCTTTTAATTCATAATATTCAACAGCCCCATCTTTATCTAATAAATCACCAAATCTTAAATTTAAATTTTCATCAGCTACATAACCATTAAATCTATCATTTTTATAAATAAGCTCTTTTTCTAAGGTATCTAGATTTAACTTATAAATGTCAAAATATTGTGGATTACGATCATTTAAACCAATTAGTATTTCATTTGGCTTTTTATAACTTGTTGCTAGAATAAATGCTCTAACACCATGCTCAGGAGTAAGTAATTTTGTTTCTTTTGTCTCTATGTTATAACTATAAATTCGATCATTTTCATCACCGTTAAAATCTTGAGTATATAAAATATTTTTATTATTATAGGCTTTAGTGTAAGACCAAATACCACGACCTTTATCGTGAGTTATAGCTTCAGCTTTGCTAAGATCGTCTGACGGAGATAGCCAAATATTTAAGACTCCATCTTTTGGTGCAATATATAAAATATATTTGCCATCGTAGCTTAATGAAACTCTTACTTTATCAGGATTACCAAATAAAACTTTTCTAGGAATTATTTGATTATCAGCTATTACTTGATTTTGAAACATAAAAACACTACACCATATTGTTAATATGCCATTTATAATATAGGAAAATTTATTCATTGCGAATTATTTATTATATTTTTTCAATATTAGTTAAAAACCAATCAACTTCTTTGGTATTAGCATTACGTGTAAAAGTCCATTCCTCTTTTAGATATTCGATTTTGTCAATTACATTTTTACCTTGGAATAATAATTTAATAAAGATGTTATTGCCAAACATATAAATTTCTGAATATTTTGCACTTAAAGCTGATGAATCAAGAAAATCACCGTAAGACGTAGCTATGTTTTCAAATTCCTCTAAAAATCTCTTATCTACTAATTTAGATAATTCTTGAGTATCTTTTTTATAAGCAGCTTCTATAATCATTTGAAAGGCTACTTTAGCATTATTTATAAATTTAACAGGATTAAATGAGTAAAGGCGTTTATGTACCTTTTCCATCCCGTTTACAACTGCAGTTATATTTTGTTCTACTATTATATTTTTAAAGGTTTTAATATCTTGAGCTGTCGGAATATTTTTTTCTTCTTGATCTGATCTAGTTGAACTATAAGTCACATCTTTAATAACCGGTTCGCCAAAATAAGACCTTTGTTTTGTTTGGTCATCTTCTGAGACAGAACCAAGAATCGTAATTAATTTATTAATAATAAAAAAGGCAATAGCGGCAAAAATTAATAACTCTATTATTTGAGGAGACATTTTCTACTTACTTTATTAAAAATGATTTCGCTATTTTAATATAAAAAAATAATCTTTTAAAGTTATTTAATAAAAATAAGGGTTTATTTTAAATAAATTTTTTATTTAAATGGCTAGAATATTTATTTAAGTTACAGTATGACTTAAATAAATGACTAAAACATATTAATTATTTCAATTACTATGGCACCATAATAATTGAAAATGATATTTAAACTCCATCATTGCAAAACATTTTATTAAGCTTCATTTATGCTACTGTTTACTAACACTTATTTTAAAAGTATTTTAATAGATAATTATTGTTTCTAATAATTGATTTTATCTCCCAGAATCTGTTTGTCTATTAGTGTTAATACTTTTTAATAATTGTTCTACTTTTGTAGCATTATCAAATCCATGATCGTAACAGAACCTTATATCTGGTGAAAATTTCATATTTATCTTATTAGTGACAAATTTTCTTATAGTTCCCTTAGATCTATATAATGCTTCAGTAATTTCTATTGCAGTTAATTTAGTATTAAAAGGCAAAAAATAACAATTAGCTATTTTTAGGTCGGTGGTAACTATAATTTTTGTTATAGTAAGAGGACAATTGAAAAGTCTAGCATCAAGTGTTTTACCACGCTGTAAAATTTCAATTAATGCCTCATTTATAATACTTGCTAATTTTTGTTGCCTATGAGAGTTTAATTTAGTTAATTTTTTCATAAATTATAATAATATTAATCTATAAGCTTGCTTTTAAACACTTTTAAATATAAATAATTTAAATTTCAGACACAAGACTTAGAGCATAATAACATATTTTTGCTAAACAACAAATGCTTAAAAACTTTGGAAATTTTGTTTTGAAAAAACCAGAAAATAAAGAAATAAAACTCCCCCAAAAAGGGAACGCTATTAAGAAAAGTATTAGTGTATCATATTTAACATAAAGCTTTGTTAAATATTTATATTTAATAATATTTTGTTCATTTTTAGAAGTATTAAAGATATTTAAAACCATTCTGCCAAAAATATAATTTATGGAGTTACTGCTAAGAGAGGCACCAGTAGCTATTATAAACATTATTAAACTATTATAATTCCCAAACATTTTCATAGAGTGAAATATTAATTCACGCTGAAAACCAATAACAAGGTTTGAGACAAAACTATCAACAAATAATAAACTATGTGCTTCAAATTGTTCCATAAATATTGTAGAGTAAGTTGGTTCATATATTTTTATGTCATTCTAGGGTAAGCAATCTTAATATATGGAATATAAACACAAAAAACTTGTTTTTTATATTTACTAGATTCTTGCTTGAAATGACATAGGACGTATTTATTTTGAATATATATTATAGTATTTAACATAAAATAAAAGTAATCAGCAATGAAAAAGCAAATTATTTATCCTGATTTTATAGCACGAATTTTTTCTACAGCACTTGATTTATCATTATTTGCCTTTATAGCAATACCAATATCGCAATTTTGTTCTTTTAATTTGTTAGGGTTTTTCTTTAATGATTATTTTCTTAGCAATAATATTAACCTTCATAATCCTAATGAAATACTAAGTGCTGTTATGAGTCGGAACTTTTATGAATATCTTAAAGCAGGAAATTTTAACAAATATATTTTATTTAATATTTCAATTTTTGCTACTAATTTATTAGTAATAGGTTCCTATTTTTTAGGGTTTTGGCACTATAAAGGCGCAACTCTTAGTAAAATGTTTATGCGTATGAAAATAGTAGATGCTGTAACATTAAATCGTCCAACTTTAGGACAGTTAGTTAAAAGATTCTTAGGGTATATGACTTTTCCAATCGGAATTTTTTTTATACTTTTTTCTTCTCGAAAGCAAGCATTGCATGATAAAATAGCTAGAACTGTAGTTATTAAGTCTTAATATTTCTATGAATGAAACAAATGAAATAGATCAGCTAATTTATATTTTTTCTAAATTGCCAGGGCTTGGTAGTAGGTCGGCAAGGCGTATCGTACTTTATCTATTACAAGATAAAGATATAAGGTTAAAGAACCTTATTAATAATCTTATAGAGATAGATAAAAAAATAGTGAAATGTGAGATTTGCGGTAATATGGATACAGCAAATATTTGCCGTATTTGTTCTTCTGAATGTAGAGATAAGTCAGTTGTTGCCATAGTAGAGACTGTGGCTGAATTATGGGCAATGGAACGTAGTGGTAATTTTAAAGGTTTATATCATGTACTTGGTTATAATCTGTCGGCAGCTAGTAGACAAAATCCGGCTATATTACGGTTGCCAGAACTGCTTAAGAGATGTTTTGCAGAAAATGTTGAAGAAGTTATTATTGCTACTAATTCTACTTTAGAAGGACAAACTATCGCTTATTTTATTACAGAATACTTAAAAGAACATCCGGCTAAAATTTCTCGCCTAGCTAGCGGTATACCTATTGGAGGCGAGCTTGACTACTTGGATGAAGGAACATTATCTGCAGCCATTAACTTACGTCAACCTTTCTAGTGATAATAATTCTTTTACCATCTTTATTTTAGAATTGAATCAAATGTTGACCTTAAAATTTTCAACTATACATGAGTATATCTCTCTCATTGAACTTAGGTTAATACTATAAGATTTATATAAACTATAAAATATTTTTATCTTGGTTTGATTTATTTTTTAAAACTTGAGGAGACCTGAGTAACTATGACTTAATTATTTAAAATAAGAATTTATACATAGTATATTTACTTTAAAGAAATATAGTAATCTTTTTTAATAAGATAACATGGATATTTTTACCATCCTCCAAATTGCTCTTTGATAATTCGATCTTCAAGGGTATGATTTTTATTAAATAGGAGTTTAATAGGTTTATTTTTAGCAGATTTTACAACCACCAATTTTATATTGGTAAACTCCTGGAAATCAGCAGTAGCATTTACTGGTCTTTTTTTTGTATTAAATATTTCAAATTTAACTGTAGCAAATGAGGGCAATAAAGCGCCATGCCATCTACGTGGTCTGAATGAGCATATTGGAGTTAGACATAGCATGTTTGATTCAAGAGGCAAAATAGGACCACCTGCCGAAAGATTATAGGCACTACTTCCTGCTGGTGTGGCAACCAATGCACCATCTGCTACTAATTCACTCATTCTTTCTATATTGTTTACTTCAATTCTAAATTTAGCAGCTTGATTAGTTTTACGAAATATTGATACTTCATTAATAGCAAGTGCATTATGTATATGACCATCAGTATCTTCAGCTTGCATAAGAAGAGGGTTTAGGATAGAGGCTGTACTTTCATGTATATTTTGTAATAAATTTTTAGTATCTAAAGGATTCATAAGAAATCCTAGGCTACCTAAATTAATTCCATAAAAAGGCACATTAAGATGCATATAACGGTGGATATTATGTAATAATTCTCCATCCCCTCCTATTATGATAATTACTTCTGCTTCCTCTATCTTACTATAGTTATAGAGTTTTTTTATCTCTTCTATAACTGCTAAGGATT
>NZ_BTGX01000025.1:0-3171 GCF_057543435.1 Candidatus Rickettsia mendelii
ATATGAATTTCCTTATTTAATAATTATTTAATATATGGACGCTTAGCTAATAATAAGTTATAAGATATAGAATATAAATATATAAGTTTAATAAGTATAGAAATTAGTATGTCGTTATTCAATATTAAAAATCACAAAGATGATTTACTATTTGTACCACTTGGTGGTTCTAATGAAATAGGTATGAACCTTAATCTTTATCATTATAAAGGTAAATGGCTAATGATAGACTGCGGTAGTGGATTTGCTGATGATTATCTACCTGGCGTTGATATGATAATTGCTGATACTAGCTTTATTGAAAAATATAAAAAAGATATAGTGGGACTTATTTTAACGCATGCTCATGAGGATCATCTCGGCGGAGTACAATATTTATGGAATAGTCTTAAATGTCCTATTTATACTACTACTTTTACAGCAAATTTTCTAAAAATTCGATTAAGTGAATATGATTTTGCTAAAAATATAAAAATTTATGAAGTAAAACCTGGTAGTAAAATAAATCTAGCTCCTTTTTCACTAGAAATGATACCGCTAACTCACTCAGCTCCTGAAATGCAGGCAATTATGATTCGTACAGAATCAGGCAATATTTTACATACTGGAGATTGGAAATTTGATAATAACCCTATACTTGGTAAAAAAGCTGATGAAGAGCTTTTAAAATCTTATGGAGATGAAGGAGTACTTGCGTTAGTATGTGATTCAACTAACGTTTTTAATAAAGGAAGTTCTGGTTCTGAGGGAGATGTCAGGAAAAGCTTAGTAGATATCATAACTGGTTGCCCTCAAATGGTAGTAGTCTCAACTTTTGCTTCTAATTTAGCACGACTTGATACAATAATTCATGCTGCACAATTAACAGGTAGAAAAGTAGTCTTAACAGGTAGAAGCCTATATCGCATGATGCTTGCTGCAGAAGAAAGTGGTTACTTTAAAGGTATTGCACCTCTAATCAGTGAACGTGATATTAGTAGATTTAGAAGAGATGAATTGTTAGTAATTGCTACAGGTTGTCAAGGTGAAGCAATGGCTGCAACAGCAAAATTAGCTAGTAATTCTCATCCATCAATGAAACTTGTGCCAAAAGATACCATAATTTTTTCATCAAAAATTATTCCAGGCAATGAAAAGAAAATATTTAGATTATTTAATATATTTATTAAAAGTGGTGTAGAGGTTATTACTGAGCGAGATCATTTTGTGCATGTATCAGGTCATCCGGCAATTGAGGAGTTAAAAAAAATGTATTCTTTAATTAGACCTAATATTTGTATACCAGTTCATGGTGAACCTGTACATATTCATGAACATGTTAAGCTTGCTAAGAAAAATGGAATAGAGCAAGCAGTAGAAGTTGAAAATGGTAGTGTAGTATTGCTTGAACATAATAATGCTAAAGTAATTTCAAAGGTTGAAAGCGGTTATTTAGCTGTTGATGGTAATTATTTACTACCTGTAGAATCACCTATTTTTAAAGCTAGAAGACGTATGCGTGAATCAGGTATAGTAATAGCTTCAGTAGTAATGAATAAAAAAGGACTACTTGCTGCAAATCCAATTTTATCTATGCCTGGATTGCTTGATCTGAATGAGGATATTAAATTAATCAATCTGATTAAAACCGATATTATAGAGCTCATTAAAATTCAAAATAAGCAAGCAAAAAAAGTATTATCAGATGAACAAGTTATAGAATCAATCAAAGGAACAATTCGCAAAACCTTGAAACAGGAAATTAATAAATCACCAGTGATAATAGTGAATATTGAAAGAATTATAAATGAATAAATTTAAAAAAATTGCAATTTATGGAGGTGGGAGTTTTGGTACTAGCCTTGCATCTTTAGTAGCACAAGTTTGTAATAATGTTACTTTGTTTTTACGTGATGAGGAAATAGCAAAAGAAATTTTATATAAAAAAACTAACGTAAAATATTTAGGAGATATCAAGTTATCTTCTAATTTGCATGCTACTACAAAATTAGATACAATCAAGGATTGTGCACTGATTATTATTGCAGTGCCGTCTTATGCTTTCGATGATGCGATAAAATTATTAAAAATTTGTGGTATTTCTACAGATAACACTCTTCTAATTACAACAAAAGGTTTTGCTCGTAATCCTACTGAATTATTTTCAGATAGACTCAAAACTTTATTACCACATAATCCTATAGCATTTTTATCTGGTCCAAATTTAGCAAAAGAATTAGTTAAAAATTTACCGGCTTCAGCAAGCATTGCAAGTTTAGATATAGACTTAGCAGATAAAATAGCCTATAATATAACTTCAAAATTTTTTACTTTTACTACTACAAGTGATATCACAACATTGCAAGTTGCAGGTAGCTTAAAAAATATTTTTGCTATTAAAAGCGGAATTGACTTAGCAAGAGAACAGGGCGAGAATGCAAGAGCAACGTTTATAGTATCTGCTTTAAAAGAAATTGCAATTTTATCTAAAGCTTTAGGTGGTATGCAAGCAGCTTCAGATATTTTACTAGAAGCAGGAGTATTAGGTGATTTAATACTTACTTGTTACTCAAAGGCTTCACGCAATACAAAATTTGGTTATGAGCTTGGAATTAGTAGTGATAAAAAAAAGTTTTTACAAGAATATAAAGAGTTAGTAGAAGGAAGAGAAGCCTTAAAATTAGTTTTAGATTTGATAAAAAAATATAATTTACAGATGCCTATAATTTCTTCTGTAGCTTTAGAATTATTTGCATAGGATTAAGTCTAAATTATAGTAACTTTTTATCTATTCTTGCTGCGATTTTTCTTTTTTATCTAGTTTATTTAAAAAATATTTATAAGAACGTTGACATATTAGTAATTTAATTGTCATAATTATTTCTTTATGATTAATTACAAGATGTAATGAATACTCTATAGATTCCCTATAACTGCTTATTGCTATTTTAACAAGATTACCAAATATTTAATTATTACTTGTAAGTTTTGTGTAGTATATAGATAGTTTAGTTGAATCAATAAAGTAAGCAGCAGTATCTTTCTCTCTAAATAGTTGCGACATCATAACAAGCGGTAGAACTAATCTTAGCCATATCTAGATTCTTTATCTGTAACTTAGCAATCTAAAATAACGTTTATATTTGTATGATAAATGATATAAATGGTGACCTTAAGATCTTTAATTATGGT
>NZ_BTGX01000026.1:0-19042 GCF_057543435.1 Candidatus Rickettsia mendelii
AAATAGTTGCGACATCATAACAAGCGGTAGAACTAATCTTAGCCATATCTAGATTCTTTATCTGTAACTTAGCAATCTAAAATAACGTTTATATTTGTATGATAAATGATATAAATGGTGACCTTAAGATCTTTAATTATGGTGATAAATAAAAATATACTACTATAGTTGGTAACTTGCAAAACTTTTAGTTTCTTTTTTTCTGAGGTTTTCTATATGTTAGTACTAATTTTGTTGCTTTCATTCTTTACATATACTTTGCAAAAAGTATCAAGTATATCTAATCTACTTTAGATGTATATTTCTTCATTGTTGAGTGCATATTTTAAAATCAAAATACTATGTAACTAACACTCTCTTTGAAATCTCTTATTGCTTCTCTTCTCTCCTCACTCACTTATCCTAACTATAAAGTCGAGGATTACATCAGTTTTATGAATGATGTTCTCACTCTTGATTAAGGTTGCTGCACACCAGAATAACGTTTTGCTATTCTGGATATGATTCTACATATAACTTCCAAAAAGTTAATTATATTTTGTTGTGTAGCTTACATCTCTAATTTACTTACTACATAAGTTAAATCTTTTTGTAATGCTTGATTCATGCCATTTAGATATATGCTACATTTCTAACTTTTTCCTTTATTACGATTATAAAAAAATGAGAAGCTGCGTTCAAATAACTACTCCAACTTCTATGCTTATTGTTACATCTTGAGCAGTATAAGTACTTGTAGTATATTAGTATTGCTTCAGTAGTGAATTAGACTTTGCAAATAATTATAGTACTCTTGTAAGGTGTTTGTTACAGTGTCAAGAGTATAATATACTTAACATAAGTCTAATGGGTAATATAATGTGATAAAAACCTATTATTAGTTATGTCATAAAGCTTGCCTAGAACTTAAGCTGTACTGTTTTGATAAGGAGTTATAGACAATAATACGCCAGTGTCTTATTAGATTAAAAGTATTGTACATACACGCTATCTTTGCAATTATAAATACTATAACCTAAACTTGCATCTGTATTTTGACTAGCTGCATTAATTAGTTGTAAATTTTTATTGTGAATTATCATTGATTTCACTTAAACCTGCAGACCATTAGAGAAGTTAGTGATGTACATAACTAACTTCTCTAATTCTAATGATGTTAATATCTTTAACTTTAAGAGAAAACTAAGATTAATTGATATGAGTTATTGAAAAATGTTTAGAAAATAGTTTGTTAAGATTAAAGATACCAGTACAATTTTTTGTTTTGTTATATGGATTAGTAAATCTCTGTAGTCATACAGCAATTAAATCACAGGATTCCTAAAATATGCTATAGTAGGTTGTTTAGATACCTAATCAAGCTAAGGTATAACACTACAACTATTTTTTTTGGATCTACGTATGTAGGACCTCTTTGTAATGATAATAAAAATTTTGTAGTTATTTTCCTATACAGAAATTTTTAAAGATCTCGCCTAGTATTTCTTCGACATTAATAACACCGGTAATAGCGCCGATTGAACGCATAGATATTCTAATATCTTCAGTTGCTAGAACCAAATCATTATCTAATGTAAAATTTGTTAAATGCAGAAGTGCTTGTTTCAAATAATGGCGATGGCGCTCATTTGTTATATAAGGTGTTTCTGTAAACCCTACTATATTTTTAGCAATATTTTCAATATTTTTTAATACCCTTGACAGGGCTATCTTATTTTTTATTGAAACCTTTAGACATTTATATTTATTCTCAATTGGAAATATTTGATCAGGTTTAATTAAATCAATCTTATTGATAATTATGATAGTATTTTCATCAATTAAATTAATAATATCTTCATTTATAGATGAGTCTAAGTTCTCAGCATCAAACATAATAATTTTAATATCTGCTGCTTTAGCTGAATCTATAGATCTTTTTATCCCTTCTTGTTCTATAATATCACTACTTCCTTCTCTTATACCTGCAGTATCCTGTAAAATAACAGGGTAGCCGCCAATGTCTAAATGCCTTTCAATTATATCTCTAGTAGTGCCAGCTATATTTGAGACAATTGCTACATCTCTTTGCATTAGAAAGTTTAGTAAGCTAGATTTACCGGCATTTGGTGGTCCGATAATTGCAAGTTTAAGACCATCCTTGAGTAGTTCTCCCCGTCTGTTATCGTTAAGATAATCAGATATTTCATTTATAAGGTTTGTGTGAGTATTATTGACATCATTAAGGACGCTAGCTGGTATATCTTCATCAGGAAAATCTATATAAGCTTCAAGTAAAGAGATAATTCGGAGTAGCTGTTCTCGCCAATTATTATATAATTCTTTGAGAGCACCACCCGCTTGTCTAATTGCTTGCTTATGCTGCATAATAGTTTCGGCATTAATTAAATCAGCTAATCCTTCTGCAGCCGTCAAATCAAACTTTTTATTTAAAAAAGCTCTTTTAGTAAATTCTCCTGGCTCTGCTAAACGAGTATTAGATATACTTAATAAAGTATTTGTAAGCATAATAGAGATAGCTTTACTACCGTGTGTATGAATCTCAGCTACATCTTCGCCGGTAAAGCTATTAGGTGCATTAAAATAAACAACCATAGCATTATCAATTAGTTCGCCGCTTTCAGGTACAATAATTTGTTGGTAATACATAATGCGTGGTTTAAAATCTTTTTTACCAGTAAGTATTTCTAGAATTTTAAGACTTCTAGGGCCAGAAATTCTAAATACTGCTACTCCTGCTTTACCGAATGCAGAACTTTGTGCAAATATTGTTTCCACTTGTTTCTATGCTCTTGCTTAAGTTATATAATATAAATATAATAGCATAATATAATAGCATAAAGAAATAACCATAATTATTTATTCTAGAGAAAATCATGGCACCAAACACAACATCTTTAGACCTAAGTCGGTTAAATTGTCAAATACCAAATTATAAAACTAAAATTCTAGCACTTAGCAAGGAACGTGAATCAAGTTCTATATATATAGCTTTTGTTCAAAAGTTTTTGAATTACATTCCAGTTGATTATGATTTTGAGAATAGGGAAAAACTATTCCACAATTTTGCTGATGAAGCATTTAAGTTTTTTAAGCAAAGAGTAGGAAGTACAAGAAAAATAGCAATAACAAATGTAGTTATCGAAAATGATCCGGCAATAAATGTCTTAATATTACTCGATAATAAGCCACATATCGTTGATTTTATCATATGTTTACTTAAAAACATGAATTTACAAACTAAATTTTTACTCCATCCAGTAATAAATTGCACTAGAAATAGTAAAGGAGAACTAGAACAAATATTAGAAAATTCTGCACCAAATGCGAAATCAGAATCGATATTACATTTAACTATTTTAGGAAGTTTTGACGATAAAGCTACTATATTTTTAACGCAAGCTATGGACGAAAGATTAGAAGAACTAGAGCAAAGCTATAGCAGCTTACCTTATTTATTAACAAAATTACAAGTTTTATCTAAAAATATAACTAGTAACGATAAATTAAATTCTGAAGAAGCGAAAGAATTTTTAACTTGGCTACAAAAGGACAATTTTGTTTTATTATGTGCTCTTGATTTTAAGGTGGAATCTTTGGAATTAAGTAATGAAATCGGTACAACAAAAATATGGCAAGGTGTCAAGGCTGAAATTGAAGATATTATAAAATGTTCAGCAGCACCCCTATACCAAAACCAATTAATGATACTAGGTAAAATAAACAGTGGCTCACTTATTCATGCAGACAATTTAATTGATTATATTTTAGTAAAGAATTTCAACCTTTCGGGTGAATATACTTCAGGAAGTATTATATTTGGTATATATAGTTCAAATATGTACTATCATTCGATAAGTAATATTCCAATTCTTAGACAAAAATTCAATTTTGTAATTGAAAAAACAGGCTTTGCACTATCCGGTTATAATGCTAATAAATTAAGAATTTTAATGGAATCACTACCACGTGAAGCTTTAATACAGATCGATCAGGGTGATTTATATTGTATGTGTTTACATATGCTTTCTAGCATGATGAGTAAGAAGCTTAAATTATTCATCCAATATGATTGGTCGAGTTCTTTTCTTAATATTATAATTTTTTTACCGAGAGAACGTTTAACATCTGAAATACATAATATGATAGATTGTTATTTATTAGAAAAATTCGGTAGTAAAATTCTATCTAATTATATCACTGAAGTAGCTGGTAATTTTTCTTATCTTTTTGTAACGCTTGAGGTACAAGATAAACATAAAATAAATTTTGAAGCAGAAGTAATAAGGCAAGATTTAGATCGTATTTCTACACGTTGGAGTGAAGATTTTTACTTTAAGCTTTCTAAAAAATTTGGTGAACATCAAGCTGGTATAAATTTAAAACTTTTTGATAATATTTTTCCTGCTGATTATAGACAGAAATTTTCTCCTGAAACAGCCTTAGTAGATATTGAATATCTAACAGAAGCAAGCAATACACAAAAATGTATGTTTAATTTGATTGCTGTTAATGAATCAGAATTTTATTTAAAAATATATAGTCCGGAAGTAAAACTTGCACTTTCTAATATACTACCTTCAATTGAAAATTTAGGTTTTAAAGCGATTGATGAGCAGACTTTCGTCATTAAAGAGGTTGGAGCAATCAAAGAAAGCTGGATATATAATTTTATCTTAACTTCTATTGTACCAGTAAAGGATAATATTACTGAGTTAAAAATAAATGTTGAAGAAGCTTTAGATAAAATAGCACTTGGTATACTTGCTAATGATTCTTTAAGTAAACTAATAGTGCTTGCCGGATTTAATTGGAGACAAGTTAAATTAGTAAAAGCTTTAACAAGATATTTACATCAAACAGGATTTAGTTATGGAAAAGGTTATGTACAGTTAACACTACTTAAGCATTCTGAATATATAAAAATGCTGGTAAATCTATTCGACATAAAATTTAATCCTAAACACTATGATAATAATTGTAATATTATTAAAGATAAACTAAATAATTACTTAGCAACTGTTGATGTAAGTAGTGAAGATAAAGTACTGCGTAATATGCTTGGCATTGTTGAAGCTATTACTAGAACAAATTACTATCAACTACATAAACATTCTTTTTCATTTAAATTTGATTCTTCAAAAGTACCAAATTTGCCTAAACCAATTCCATTCACTGAAGTCTTTGTTTATTCTAAGAATTTTGAAGCTATTCATTTAAGAGGCGGTTCTGTATCACGTGGAGGGCTCCGGTGGTCAGATAGAGCAGAAGATTATAGGTTTGAAGTACTTGGTCTTATGAAAGCACAAATGACTAAGAATTCTGTTATTGTGCCTGTTGGTTCTAAGGGAGGCTTTTATGTTAATTTTACTGATAAAGGGCTTAATCGTGACGAGTATATGGAAAAAGTTGTAGAATGCTATAAAAATTTCCTAAGAGGATTATTAGACATAACTGATAATATCGTTGATGGTAAAGTAGTGCATCCAGAAGATACTATTATTTATGATAAAAAAGATCCTTATTTAGTGGTTGCTGCTGATAAAGGTACAGCTTCATTCTCAGATTATGCTAATAGTGTAGCAAGAGAATATAATTACTGGTTAGATGATGCTTTTGCTTCAGGTGGTTCTATGGGTTATGATCATAAAAAGATGGCTATTACTTCCAAAGGAGCTTGGATTTCTGTGACTAATCACTTTAAAACTTTAGGTCTAGATGTCCAAGAAGATCATATTACTGTTGTAGGTATAGGCGATATGTCGGGAGACGTGTTCGGTAACGGTATGCTAAGATCAAGGACAATTAAATTAGTTGCTGCCTTTAATCATAAGCATATATTTATTGATCCTACTCCTGATCCTTTAATAAGTTTTAATGAGCGGCTACGTCTATTTAAGTTAAAAGGTTCTAATTGGTCTGATTATGATGCTAAACTGATTTCCAAAGGTGGCGGAGTATTTGAACGTAGCAGTAAATTAATAAAACTATCATCAGAAATTAAAAAGTTGCTTGATATACATGATAGTGAGGTATCACCGGAAGAGTTGATAAGATCTATTTTAAAGGCAAATGTCGATCTGTTATGGAATGGTGGAATAGGTACTTATATAAAAGCTAAAACAGAAAATAATTTAGAAATTGGTGATAAAGCAAATGATAATCTTAGATGTAACGGTGAGGAAGTTAGAGCAAAAGTTATTGTAGAAGGGGGTAATGTTGGGGTATCACAAAGAGGTAGAGTTGAATATGCTAAAAAAGGCGGACGCATAAATACTGACTTTATTGATAATTCAGCAGGTGTTGATTGCTCTGATCATGAAGTAAATATCAAGATTGCTTTAAGAAGTGCATTAACCTCAGGTAAAATCACTCTAGAAGAACGCAATAAGATTTTAACAGATATGACGGAGCAAGTTGAGAAATTAGTTTTAGAAGATAATTATAAGCAAACGGAAGCAATAACAATTATGCAATTCTCACCTACCTTAACAGTAGGAATATTTAGTCAGTTTATTGATGTTCTAGAAGAAGAGAAAATATTGGTACGTGAAAATGAATTCTTACCAAGTGCGGAGGAATTACATAGGAGAGCGATTAACGGCGAAGTATTGACTCGTCCTGAGCTTTGTGTGCTATTATCATATAGTAAAAGATTGGCTTATCATGAATTACTTAATTCTACTTTTTCTTATGATAAATATTTTGAATCTTACTTAGTAGATTATTTTCCGAAAATGATGCAAGAAAAGTTTCATAAGGAAATTCTATCTCATCCTCTTAAACATGAAATTATCAGAACTGTTGTCACAAATAAAATAGTTAATCAACTTGGTGGACCACTTATTAGTATTGTAAAACGTGAAATTGGTGCTCCGCTTTGCGATATAATAAGGTCATATACTATTATTTGTGAAATTTTTGATCTTGATAATATATGGGGAGCAGTGAGTAGCTTACCTACTAATATTGATTACAATGTAAAAATTGATATGTTTACTGAAATAACGAAATTAATGCGTCGTGGTATTTCTTGGTTTATTAAACATTTAAAACATCCTATTAATATTAGTGAAACTATAGATGAGTTTCGAACTCCTGCACAAAATTTAAGAAAAATAGTAGGTACTTTACTAGTCGGAGAAGCAAAAGTAAGATTTGAAGAAAAATTAAATTATTATATGAGTGCTGGGGTAGATAAATTATTTGCTACTATTATTGTTACATTTGATAGTCTAATCTCAGTATTTGACATTATATATATAACAAAACAAACTTCAGGGAGTGATAAAGAGATAGCAAAAGTATATTTTGCTATAGGTAACATGTTTAGTCTTGATTGGTTACGTAAAGTTTGCGATAAGCAATTGAACGACTCATTTTGGCATCGTCTTGGAATTCAATCACTAAAGGATGATTTATATGACAAACAACGTAGATTATTAATAAAAATAATTAATAAATCAAAAACAACTATTGATTTAGACTTATGGATTGATAATAATAAAAATTTAGTTAGAAATTTTCTTAATTTTATTAAAGAAATTAAATCTCAAGAAATTATAGACTTAAATATAATTATTTTAGCAAATAAGAAATTTGAAATATTCTTACAAAAACTTGAGTAAATTATGTCATCAATGCTTAAGCAAATCAGATTAGATTCAGGTAAAACTTTAAATCAAGTATCCACTGATTTAAAAATTAGAAAAAAATATTTAATAGCTTTAGAAGAAGGAAACTTTGATGTTTTACCTGGAGAAGTATATGTAAAAGGTTACTTAAAATTATATTTGGATTATCTTAATATCAAAGACCGGAATGCAGAGCAGTTAGAAGCTAATAAACAGAATGAAAATGAAAAATTATCAAATAATAAAAGAAATAAGACATTAATGAATTATAAATGTAAAAAACAATTAGTGCTTATATCTATTATAATGTTATTAATTATTATTATAATTCATCCACTCATAGAATCAGTTTAAACAAAAATGGATAGTGAAATATTAAAAAAATTAATGAAAGAAGTTGAACATAAGCTTGATGAGTTATTGGAGATGCATGCGAATAATCAAAGTGAAATCAAAATGTTACAGAATGAAAATAAAGAATTAAAAAATAATTATATAAAAATGCTAGATCAAATTAGCATTTATGTTAATGAGCTTGAAGAAATAAAAAAACAAAAAAAATAATTATGTCAATTGTTACAGTAACATTAAATAATAGGAGTTTTCGATTATATTGTAATAATGGGGATGAAGAAGAATTGTTATCTTTAGCTACTAAACTAAATAATAAAATAACTGAAATTAAACTTGTTAATCCTGCAGCTTCTTTTGAGCTATTATTAGTTATGGCATTACTTAATGCTCAAGCTGAGATAGCTAATCTAACAGAAAAGCTTGATAAAAACAGCTTTCAAAAAAATCATCAAGATGAAGAAAAATTTGCGGAAACCTTAACTACTATAGCGGGTTATCTAGAAAATCTTGCACGTAAGATGGGAAAGTGATATACTAGCTCTTGGCTGCTTGGTTCGTGAGCTTAATATTAACCTAGGACTACCATTAACTTTTAGGACATTATCCCTATCTAATACTAATTCAGTTTAGATATATGAAGTCCACCCTTACCTAAAGGTCTTTGAAGGATTTTAAGTAACGACCAAAGTGGTCTTTAGCTTTTGTTAACGGTAGGTATCCTTGAAAATAAAGAAAACAAAATCGACTAATAAAGTTCTTGGTGCTTTTTTAGGTACTATTGTTGAGTATTACGATTATAGTTTATATGGTTTTTCAGCAGCAATTATTGCTGAAAAATTCTTTTCCTCTGATACTGATCAATTAACAAAATTAATAAATGCTTTCGCTGTTTATGCAGTAGCATATCTATCAAAACCTATTGGTGCTTATATTTTTGGACGTATTGGAGATATATATGGTCGGAAGAAAGCATTAAGTTTTACAATTATTGGTATTGTAATCCCTACTCTAATAATAGGCTTATTACCTGATTACTCTATGTTTGGAGTTTGGAGTACGATCATCTTAGTCCTATGCCGATTTATGCAAGGCATCTTTATTGCAGGTGAATATGATGGAGCTGCGATTTATGTCATTGAACATTTAGAAGCAAAATACCGATTTACGGCCTCAGCTATAACTAGATGTACAGGAGTTATCGGTTTATTATGTGGTATTGGTACAACTAATTTTTTTAATGCTCATATTTTTCCGGAATGGGGTTGGCGTATACCATTTTTGCTAAGTTTGCCTTTCGCACTAATAACTCTTTATTATCGTCAGAAATTTGATGAAACACCGGAGTTTAAGAAAGCAAATAATAATAGTGCATATATGCAAAATTTTAGTCTTTTGATCAAAAAGCAATGGAAAAATATTTTGCCGCTAGTATTTTTAGCTGGCGGTTTTGGGGCAACATATCAAATTGCAATCATTTTTATGAAACAATATTTACCAATTGTACTACCTTCAGTTAGTATTATTATGAGCTCTTTTTCAGTATTAATAGTAATATGTTTTGCTATTTGCATGCCGATTGCTGGCTTTATTGCTGATCGCTTAGGAGTTTATAAAGTATTGAAAACTACATTGGTATTTACAATTATTGCAAGTATATTTTTTGTAATAGCAGTAAAATATCAAATGGCTAATTTAGGGCTTAGTGCTAGTTTAATGCTTGCTGCTTCAGTTGCGCCCTTTAATGCTCTTGCTCATAGTATAGTTATTGAATCTTTTGTAGTTAAAGAACGTTATCGTATTATAAGTTTTGGGCATACTACAGGTTCAATGCTGATGTCAGGCACTGCTAATTATATATGTTTACAAGTAATAAAATCCTTCAATTTTAACTTATTTCCTATTTTATATCTTTGTATTTTTACCGTGCTTGCTTACTATATGACAGTATTGTTTAATTGTAATAATAAATAAAGCGTGACAAAATTGATACTATAATTACTACTAGTGTAGTTTTTATTTAATTTGTATGTATGATACAAAAATTTTTTTACAAATCTATAATTTTTATTATTTTAACTATTTTTATTAGTGGTTGGCTGTATACTATCTTTCTACAAAGTCTATATTAGGCAATTTAACGCTAAGCTTAAAATAAAATAGCAAACCTTTGGCATTAATAAAAGAAACATAGTGTCTATCGGATAATGTTGAAGTTATGGTTGCAGGCGGTGTACTTAGTATAGGATAAGGAAATGGTAACACAGCCACTTTGTACGCTTGCGTGTGCAGTACATGGTAAACTTTATTGAAGTTAGTACTTTTAAAATAACAAGTGACTCTTATGAAGATTATGCATAACGTTATCTCATATTGCTTGCTTAATTCCTAAGGTATTTGATTTTAAATATTTCATCATTGAAAGAAATCATAAGATTGGCTGAGAGCCTAAATCCAGGATAAGGCTTAGTAAAATATTATGATACCCTTAGCTCTCTTTTTAAAGAGAGATATTATACCTAAACCTTAAAAACAAATAAAATATATCACATATTCATTTTAATAATAAAAATTTCCTACAATGCTTTATTTTTACTAAATATTCCTCTAGTTGATCAAGCTCGTTCTAAACAAATATTTTGTTCTTTATTTGATTTTCCTCAATTGAGAATAATAATCTCTGTATAAACAATATACCTTTGAGTATTATGTTATTCACTAGCAGTGTAATACCTTAGGCTTATCTTGTACCTATTAATCTTTAATTGTCCTAACATCTAAATGGTTATCATGATTATGACTTAATTAATATAATATCTATATTTAGGTAAACCAGTCTAAATTAATACTCGGTTTTGCTATTGCAAAAGTAAAATGGCTTACTTGCTAGTTAAGTTATTTTCTATATTTAAAATATTAAGTAGAGTTATAGTTTTAGTATCAAGATTACATATTTTATATTTAACGTGATCTTTTATTTAACTTAGAAGGCTTTGTAACAGCTTGTGTGTATGATTTTTTTTCTTCAGTTGATTCGGGTTTATACATAAATTTTCTAGCTTTTTCTCCTATTAACATAGCTTCTTTATGTGTTTCTATTGATAATTTAGCTATAGATTCAGGTATTTCTGCTGTTTGTTTTACTTTTACCTTTGTTTTTTTACTGATATCTCTGCCTACCAATTCATCTAGTGGAACTGTTTTATACTCTGCAAGAGCAACAATTGCTCCAGTGTCAGGCATTTTTGTACGGCCTTCTAAGAAGTTTTTCCATAATGTTTCATGAGTATTTGTTCTTCTACTTAACTCATATGGTGTTATATTTTCTGTTTTTAGCACATCTTGTACAAATTTTTCTAAATTATCTCTAATTTTTTCTAAATCGTCTTTATTTGTTTCTAATACATCGTTAATTCTATTAAATCTTTTTTTTGACTTTATATCTGTACTCATTATTCTTTCCTATAAAATTTACTTCTAATTACTACTAGAAAACTGAGGATTGAAAACAATTTATTTCTAAGTTATAAGACTTACTTATTAATATATAACTAATAAATGTTAAATAGAAAGTAATTATAATGAAATAATTTTAAGCTATTTAATTAAGTACCCTAGATATTTCAAAAAGATTATACAAATTAAAAATTGTTTTCTCTGTTTCTTGATCATTTATTAATAGAGTAATCTTAATTTCTGATATCTGTATCATCTTAACATTTATATTATCTTTTGCTAACTTTGATAATATCATTTCAAGTAGTTTATAATCATTTTTAATTCCATAACCAATAATAGAAATTGTAGCAATTTCGGTACCAAAAGTAAAATCTTGTATTTGCTTATCATCTTTTAAGGCAGTAAGTAATGCCTGTAAACTATTTTTGTCAGCTAAATTTGTAATAAAATGATATTCTTCATTATGTTTTATTTCTTGCATAAATTCAATATGGTTATTGTTTTGTACAATTATATTTGCAACTTGCAAAAAATTTAATGAAGTGCTTTTTATAGATATTTTTAATAAGTTTTTATTAGAAGTAATACTGCTAATAACTCCATTCTCCATACTTTTATCCTTTAAAGTAATTAATGTACCTTCTATCTTAGGTGAAAATGTTGAAAGAATACGCGTATCTATTTTATATCGCATTACCATTTCTATGGCTCTAGGATGTAATACTTTTGCTCCACTTGATGATAGCTCCAACATTTCTTCAAAATCTATTTCTTTTATCTTCTTTGCTTTTGAAATAATCCTAGGATCAGCATTAAATACTCCCTCTACATCTGTATAAATATCACATCTATCAGCTTTCATAATTGCTGCAATTAACGCAGCGGTAGTATCTGTACCTCCTCTGCCTAAAGTAGTTAATCTATTATTATAACTTATCCCTTGAAAACCCGCAACTATAGGTATAATACCAATATGTAAACACTCTTTTAATAAAATGGGAGTAACAGATTTGACTAAGGCTTTACTATAGTTAGTATCAGTTAAAATTGGTAATTGCCATGCAAGAAACGATCGTGCACTTATTCCTTTTTCTTCAAGACTTAATGCAAGCAACGCAGCAGTAACCATCTCGCCACTAGCAAGAGCTACATCATATTCAGCAAGTTGAGTGAGATTATTAAGACTTGATATTTCATTACATAAAGTAACAAGCTGATTAGTGACACCTGCCATGGCTGAAACCACTACAATTACTTGATTATTTTTATCTAGCTCAGATTTAATAATAGGAACAATTTTTTTTATTCTATCGGTATTGGCAACAGAAGTGCCACCAAATTTTTGAATTATTAAGGCCATAATTTATAAAAGCCTTAAATATACTTTTTTCCAAACTCCTCTTTTAGAGGTAATTTGTACATTAAGTAGGTAGCCAAATTCTTACATATGCTTATATACACTATGAATTGATGCTTCATATCTCCTCCAAATTTCCTCCTACAATGTAGTTTGAAAAGAAGTCTAATAAGGGAATAATGTTCATATAGCTTACATGTAGCTGCATTATTGTAGGTTATCAAAATCGTTATTGTCTATTAGCAAAGACTATAGGGTAATTGAATCAAAAATGCTAACTGGCATTTTTGATTCAATTGCTTCCGTAAGGCATTAACCAATTAGGGCTTAAAAAACTCTTATTATTTCACAATTAAATCGCGAAATGTATTTTAAAATAACTAAACTATTAAATTATTTTTTCGAATGCTGTAGTGCATGACACAACTTATATAATACTTACGCGTGAGCAACATAAAAATTATATAACAAGATCAGTTTTCTTCTTGTAATAATGGACACCACTATACAACTTAACCTTAGTTAAGCACTTGCAATTTCTTTAACATTTACGATTTTATGATTTCGCTTAGTTAAAAATTCTACTCTACCTTCTACCAAAGCAAATATTGTATGATCTCTACCAAGTCCAACATTTACCCCTGGGTGAATCTTTGTACCACGTTGCCTAACTATAATATTGCCTGGTATTACGTATTGTCCATCTGATTTCTTTACTCCTAACCTTCGACCGGCTGAGTCCCTGCCGTTCCTAGAACTACCACCAGCTTTTTTAGTTGCCATTTTATAATTCCTTTTAAATTATTATTGTTTAGTAATATCTAATATTTTTAATTCCGTTAATTCTTGGCGATGACCAACCTTACGACGATAATTTTTTCTGCGCTTTTTCTTAAAAACTATAATTTTATTATCCTTAAGCTGATTAGTAATTTCAGCTGTGACAACAGCCCCTTTAACTATTGGAGTACCAATGAAAGAAGGCCTTGAGTATTCACCAATCATTAAAATCTGATCAAATTGAACCTTAGAACCGAGTTCTCCCTCAATTTTTTCGACTTTAATAATACTATTCCTGTCTACTTTATATTGTTTTCCACCTGCTTTTATAACTGCGAACATGAAAAATATCTCTTTAAAAATTTATAAATACTTAAGTCGCATAATATTATTATATTAAAGATTAGTCAATGATAATTTATATAATATCTATTAGCACGAATATAATTGTATATTGTATAACAGCAGCAAAAATTGCAGCTATTAAGTCGTCAAGCATTATGCCAGTGCTACCTTTAATATTTTTATCAAACCAATTAATAGGCCATGGTTTTACTATATCAAAAAACCGAAATAAACAAAAAGGTAATATGAAAAGCAATATGATGTTTATTGTTAACGGATTTAAATATTTTATTAAGTGTGATTCATTAGCGAATAAAGCTGAAAAAAGTATTAAAATTATCGTTAGCATTTGTCCAACTACTTCATCAATGACTACTTCTTTTGGATCTTGTAGAGTAGTATAATTTAAATATATTTTTGTAAAATAAGTACCTAATATTAAGAGTATTAAACATATGCTAAAAGTTATAATAAATATACTTACAAGTTGTGCTTCTCCAAGAGTTAGATTTGAGAAAGGGATAATTATGTTATTGCTAATAATAAAATATATTACGAGATAACTTAATGGCAAAGCAGCAAGCGCACCAAAAGTACCTGGGCAGTATCCTATTTTCCCAATATATAAAAAAGTAACAAAAAATTCTGAGAACCATTTTTTAGTGAACATTTCTTTATTTTAATTTATCCTAGATTAGATTTTCAATATCTTATATAATAAGATTTTAACTTAATACAGCAAAAAAATATTATGGGAATGAGTTTTGGCCATTTATTAATAGTTCTATTAATTATCTTTGTATTATTTGGTGCTGGTAAATTACCACAAGTTATGTCTGATCTTGCTAAAGGTTTTAAAGCTTTTAAAGACGGCATGAAAGATGATTATGATGATAACAAAAAAAACAAACATGATTAATGCTGTTCTAATTATTACTTCTCTCTACTGAGACGGTAGAATATATACTATTTTCTTTTTTAATAATATCATATTGTCTTTGTGCTATTGAATCGATAAAATGGATATTACCAGATAAACCTATATAAGGCTGTCTACTGTTCATTCTACTTAAAAACTTTTCTAATACAAATTTATTGCCTATATAGCTTGCAGTCATATGACCTAAATCATAAGCAAGGAGATGCATAAAGCTCATATGATTAATACCGAGATCTTTCGCTCTTTCTGGAACATCGCTGTTAAGAATATTTAAAGAACCTGTAAAACTAATATTGATATTTTGTGAGTAATCAATATCAATGCGATTATCACCAATTAAAATAGCTTTTTTATCTAAATTATATTTATGAATAATATCGGCAAGTAAGACTAAATTTTTTGGATCGTCCGATAGATAAATAATTGGTTTTACCGTATCACTACGCTCATTTATAATATCAGTATTATTTGAAATATTTCTTATGGCTTGTGCTATAGATTCAGGATTATCTTCGTAGAATTCAGTGCATGATAACATTGCATTTTTTTGAATCAATATACTTTGCATAATTTGATTAATTGTTTGAGAATGTTTGCCTGCAGGCAGTAATGCCATAAAATCTTTATGATCACTATTTCCATAATAATTGATTATTCGTATTAGTTGTTTTAAAGGAGCATGACCGAATACAAATAATTTATCTTCTGCAAGAGCAGGGTTATTTGACATAGTTATTATAATGATATTATGCATTCTTGCTTTTTCAGCTATCAATGAAGTGAAGTTAGAATATAGTGGACCAAGGATAATCTTAGTTTTACGTGCTACTATTTTATCCATAGCAGCTAAAACATTTTTTTCATCTGAACCATCATAAGATGTAATATGAATATAGGATTTTACACTGTCACTAAGACCCATTTTAATTAAATCCTTATATTGCTTACCAATGATATAATCAGGACCAGTATTTGGCATTAAAATCGCAATTTCAATTTCTTCTTGTTCTTTCTTTGAATCTGTGGCCACTTCCTCTTTAGGTGTTTGACATGATGATAAATAAATCAAGCAAAAAAATAATAGAATAATTTGTCGTTTGTACGAAAAAAATTTAGAAAAACTTATTTGAGTTTTTTGTAGCTGCAAATTATAAGATTTTTTTGAAATAGAGTTAGCTATTCCTAAAAAAATCTTGTTAATTTTCGCATAAAAATACCTTAAAATATAAACAATTGAAATTTTCTTTGTACAAACTGCAAATTGTTGTTTTATACAAGCCATATTATTGTTGTTAAATTAAAAATTATGTTAAAACCAGGGTTATATATTGTTTCAACACCTATTGGCAATTTTGAAGATATAACACTTCGTGCTATATCAACTTTAAAAAGTTCGAACATTATTCTATGCGAGGATACTAGAATATCACAAAAATTGCTAGTAAAACATGATATCAATACCAAATTACAAATTTATAATGATCATAGTGATCTAAAAAATAGAGAGAATATTATACGTTTAATAAAGACAGGAAATATAATAAGTTTAATTTCTGATGCAGGAACTCCTTTAATTTCTGATCCAGGGTATAAATTGGTAAGAAAGTTACGTATGCTTAATTGCCATATAGATGTAGTACCAGGAGTGTCTTCACCTATTACAGCGCTAACTTTGTCAACTTTTCCTACTGATCGATTTTTCTTTTGTGGCTTCTTACCTAAAACTATAGAAAGTAAGAAAAAGATTTTTTTTGAAATAGTAAATCTCAAGGCTACATTAATTTTTTTTGAAACTGCTCCTCGCTTAATAAAAACGTTACTAATAGCTAAAGAAATACTAGGAAACCGAAAAATATGTGTAGCAAGAGAGTTAACTAAGCTTTATCAAGATACAAAAATTGGAAATATTGATGAAGTAATAGAATTTTATCAACAGAATATTTTAAAAGGTGAAATAGTGCTGTTAATTTCAGGCACATTACTAGAGAAAGAAGAAAAATTTGAGCTTGATTTAGAAAATTTCATTAAATTTTCTTTAAATAAAAACTTTAGCGCTAAAACTACTATTAAGCTTGCTTATGAAAAATTTAAGAATACTTATAGCAAGAAAGAAATATACAGGTTAGTGCATGAGATAAAGTTATAAAAACAATTTATGTCATTCCCAATTTTGCAAGAATTACACTGATTGCTTTTAGCTATACGAACTTAGATTAATCAACTACATTACAACTACAGTTTTTTTGCTTTTACTTCTTTCTGCTAATTCTTCAAGTTTCTTACCTGCTGCTTGTATATCTTGACCTGCACCTTGCACGGTATTACAAGCACTTGTAAAGAAAGATATAGCTACTAACAGAGCAGTTATAATTGCTGAACGCATAAACTTTTTACCTTTATCAAAATTGAGTTTTAATTTTATGAATCAAACAAACACTTGTCCACTTGAAAATGTATTAAGGTAATACTCACAATACCCTTTAATGGGACAAATATGGCAATCTGGTCTTTTTGCTTTACAAATATATCTACCATGTAGAATTAGCCAGTGGTGAGCATGAGTTAGCCATTTTTTATCGATAATTTGTAGTAGCTCATCTTCAACCGCCCCTGGAGTATTACCTTTAGCAAGTCCAATTCTATTAGCTGTTCTAAAAACATGAGTATCAACTGCCATAGTCAGCAACCCAAATAAGCAATTCAATACAACATTAGCAGTTTTTCTGCCAACTCCCGGTAATTTAATTAATTCTTCAAAACTATTTGGCACTATACTATTATAGTTACTGATTAATATTTTACATAATGTAATAATATTTTTGGCTTTGCTATTAAAGAGCCCAATAGATTTTATATATTTTTTTAATCCTTCCTCACCAAGCTCTAAAAATTTTTCAGGCGTATCATAAGTTTCAAATAA
Source organism: Candidatus Rickettsia mendelii (assembly GCF_057543435.1). Lineage (NCBI taxonomy): Bacteria > Pseudomonadati > Pseudomonadota > Alphaproteobacteria > Rickettsiales > Rickettsiaceae > Rickettsia > Candidatus Rickettsia mendelii. The sequence goes on from NZ_BTGX01000026.1 coordinate 17,787, forward strand.
AGATTTGGTTGCTAAATTTACTGAGATATCAGTTGCTTGAGCTGATAATATTACAGCTACTAATAAAGTAAAATCATTTTTATAGACTAACTCAGTTTTAGGATTTGGATTATTTTTACTTAAAATCTCAAAAATTTTATTAACTATTTGTGCTTGCATATTGCCTTATGAAAGGTGTATTTTAAGTAAATAAATTATATCAGGTTTTTAATGTTAGGAAATAAAAGTTTTAAATTTATAGAACATGAAGTAAAAAATAATAAAGTAGTGTTGTTCATGAAAGGCACAAAAGAAACACCAATGTGCAGCTTTTCTGCCAAAGTAGTAGCTATTTTAGATAAATTAGCTGTAGAATTTCATGATATTAATGTGCTTTCTGATCTAGAATTACGTGAAGCTCTGAAAATATTTAGCGACTGGCCAACATTTCCGCAATTATATATTAACGGTGAACTAGTTGGTGGCTGTGATATTACGATTGAATTATATCAAAAAGGTGAACTTGAAAAAATGTTAAAACAATGAATGAAAAGCTTATATATCCTGAAATAACAAGTAAAGAACAACCGTCAAAAAAATTAATAGTATTACTACATGGAGTTGGTTCAGACGGTCACGATTTAATAAGGTTAGTACCTTATATCCAAGATGATTTACCTGATTGTCATTTTATCTCTCCGCATGGTGTTGAATCATATGATATGGCACCTTACGGTAGACAATGGTTTAGCTTACGAGATCGTAGTTCAAATGTTATAGCCAAATTAATGGAAAGTAATGTTAAACTGCTTGAAGATATAATAAAGCAAAAACAAAAGGAACTAAACCTCACTAATAAAGATATAATCATTATCGGCTTCTCTCAGGGTACAATGATAGGACTATATTTAACACTAGTTCAAGATGAGCCGTTTTATTGCACTGTAGGTTTTTCTGGAGCACTGATTCCTATTCCTGAGATCAGCAACAAATCTACGCCTATATGCTTGATTCATGGAGAAGAGGATGAGGTAGTAGGTGTTAGCGAGATGTATAATGCTTTACACTATTTGTCTAAGTATCATATACCTCATAGCGGGCATAAATTATCTTCTCTTGCTCATTCAATAGATGGGCGGGGCCTTGAAATCGCAATTAATTTTATAAAAAATATATAGAATAATGAATATTTTTAATAATAGTTTATATAATATTGATAAAGAAATTGCTGAAATAATCAAGCAGGAAAAAGCTCGTCAAAATAGTGTGGTTGAGCT
>NZ_BTGX01000026.1:19070-33099 GCF_057543435.1 Candidatus Rickettsia mendelii
GCAGTATTTGAAGCACAAGGATCGGTCCTTACTAATAAATATGCTGAAGGTTATCCTAGTAAGCGCTTCTACAATGGTTGTGAAGAAGTAGATAAAGTAGAAAATCTAGCTATAGAGCGTGCAAAAAAATTATTTAATTGTAAATATGCTAACGTGCAACCTCATTCTGGTTCTCAAGCAAATCAAACTGTTTATTTAGCTTTATTGCAACCTAGTGATGTTATACTTGGTATGTCATTAGATAGTGGCGGACATTTAACACATGGTGCAGCCCCTAGTATATCTGGTAAGTGGTTTAAAGCGATTGCTTATAGCGTAAATAAAAATAATTATTTAGTTGATTATGATGAAATAGAGAGGCTTGCTTATTTACATAAGCCTAAGTTAATTATTGCAGGTTTTTCGGCATATCCTAGAAATATAGATTTTGCAAAATTTAGAGAAATTGCAGACAAGGTTGGAGCCTACTTAATGGCTGATATCGCTCATATTGCTGGTCTCGTCGCAGCAGAACAGCATCAAAGCCCACTTCCATATGCACATGTTGTCACTTCTACTACTCATAAAACCTTGCGAGGGCCAAGAGGGGGTTTAATTCTATCTAATGATGAAGAGCTTGGAAAAAAGATAAATTCTGCCTTATTTCCAGGGTTACAAGGTGGACCATTAATGCATGTTATAGCTGCAAAAGCAGTAGCTTTTTTAGAAGCATTGCAACCTGAGTATAAAAACTATATAAGACAAGTTATAAGTAATGCTAAATCTTTGGCCCAAAGTCTTCAAGGGAGAGGATATAATATACTAACAGGTGGTACTGATAATCATATTGTACTTGTAGATTTACGTAAAGACGGAATTACAGGTAAACTTGCTGCTAATTCTTTAGATAAGGCAGGTATTACCTGTAATAGAAATAGTATTCCGTTTGATGAAACCTCACCTTTCATTACGTCAGGTATTAGGCTTGGCTCGCCGGCTTGTACTACTAGAGGATTTAAAGAAAAAGATTTTATATTAGTTGGTCATATGATTGCAGATATTTTAGATGGTTTAAAAAATAATGAATCTAATAGCAAAACTGAGCAAAAAGTATTAAGTGAAGTAGCAAAACTAATTAAATTATTTCCGTTTTATGTCTAATTTAAATAAACTACCAGATTGGATTAAAGTAAAAGCCCCTAATTCTATAGATTATTTTGCAACAAGAGATCTAATAAGAACTCATAGGCTAAATACAGTTTGTGAAGAGGCCGCTTGTCCTAATATCAGTGAATGTTGGTCAAAAAAACATGTAACTGTGATGATTTTAGGTTCTGTTTGCACAAGAGCTTGCAGATTTTGTAATGTTAAAACAGGTAGACCTGATTTACTTGATCCACATGAACCACAAAGACTTGCAGAAGCAGTACAAAAATTAAATCTCAAGCATGTAGTAATTACTTCAGTTGATCGTGATGATCTTGAAGATGGTGGAGCTTTACATTTTGCTGAATGTATTAGGGAGATTCGGAAATTATCACCAAATACTACAATCGAAATTTTAACTCCTGATTTTTTAAGAAAAGAAGGAGCAGCAGAGATAATAGCTAATTCAAAGCCTGATGTTTTTAACCATAATGTTGAGACAGTACCTTCTTTATATAAAGCAATTAGGCCAGGAGCGAGATATTATAACTCCTTAAACTTATTACATAGTATTAAGAAATTATCACCGGAAATTTTTACAAAATCTGGTATGATGGTTGGGCTTGGCGAAGAATTAGATGAAGTACTACAAGTTATGGATGATTTAAGAGAGGCAAAAGTTGATTTTTTGACTATAGGGCAGTATCTACAACCTACACGTAATCATGCCAAAGTAGCAAGATATGTTACGCCTGAAGAGTTTAAATATCTTGCAAGAGTGGCAAAAACCAAAGGATTTTTGATGGTTTCAGCAAGTACACTCACTCGTTCTTCATATCATGCTGATGATTATTTTCAAACGCTAAAAGAAAATTATAACCAAAAATTTCTATCTCAAAACGTATTATAATGATAGTTGTAGAAATTGTTAGGAATCACAGTAAATGGAGTAAGTATAAACAAATAAATAAGGCATTGATTAAGAAAATTACTAAAAATATTTTATTACGATTTGATAATTTTAGTAAAATAAAACAATTCGAGTTATCGATTTTACTAACAAATACTGCAGAAATATTGACCTTAAACAAACAATTTCGTAACCTAGAAAAGGCTACTAACGTTCTTTCTTTTCCAGGTAGTGAATTAAATTGGCAGGATTTATTATGTTTCAGCAATACTCATAGTATGCAGCCGTGTAAGCCAGTTACACTTGAATTTTTAGCAAGTTCTGATTATATGCATTTAGGTGATATAGCATTTTGTTATGAGGTAATATACGATGAGTCATGCAAACAGAAAAAAACTTTTGAGAATCATTTTATTCATCTTTTAATACATAGTATTTTACATTTAATTGGGTTCGATCATCAAAATGACACAGAAGCGGATATTATGGAAAATCTAGAAGTTGAAATGTTAGCATATTTTGGCATCTCTTCTCCTTATTAATTAAATAAAAAGATTTATGTTAAAATCTTCAAAAAAAGAAGATTCTTGTAAAAAAAATCACAATAATAAGTTAATTTTTAATCTACGAAAATTATTTTCACCGATAAAATTTTTGTTTACAAATTCTTTCGATAGAGCAAAAACACCTGATGACTTTTTTAGTATCATAAAGCGCCTTAAAATTAATAGTCAGAAAATGACTTTAGATGAGCGTAATATTTTAACTAATTTATTACGATTAGAAAGTAAGACTGTTGAAGACATAATGTTGCCTCGTTCTGATATTGCAGCGATGAAATTAACTACAAATATAGAAGAATTAAGCAAATCTATTAGATTAGAAATGCCGCATACACGAACCCTTATATATGATGGTACTTTGGATAATATAGTAGGCTTTATTCATATTAAAGATTTATTCAAAGCATTAGCTACAAAGCAGAATAGTTGTTTAAAAAAGCTGATACGTAAGCATATAATAGCTGCTCCTTCCATGAAGTTATTAGATTTGCTAGCAAAAATGCGTAGAGAGAAAACTCATATTGCAATAGTGGTGGATGAGTATGGTGGTACGGATGGTATGATTACTTTCGGAGATATCATTGAGGAAATAGTTGGGCTAACTGATGATGAGCATGATAAGCAATCAGATAGTGATAATTTTAAGGTCGTTAATAATTCCATAATCATCTCAAATGCACGTGTTGAGGTAGAAGTACTCGAAGGAATAATCGGCGAGAAATTAAAGAATGATGATGATGAATTTGATACGGTAGGTGGTTTAGTATTGACTAAAGTCGGCAATGTTCCTGTAATAGGTACTAAAATAAATATCTCAGAAAATATTGAAATTGAAGTTACGGATGCAAATCCCCGCTCTTTAAAACAAGTCAAAATCAGGCTTAAAAAGGGTTTAAATCGTGATAAGACTTTATCTTAAACTTTTATTTATCATAGCAATATAACTGTGAATTTAAGGAATAAAATCCTAAATTTGGTGGATGCAGTTTAACTCTGATAATTCAGATTAGACAAATTTTCCTGTACTAACTCCTTTTCATTCCCTTATATGATCATAATACTCATATTTTAGAATTGCAACCGATTACTCCTGCTACTCCTAAAGTAAATAAGGCTAGTGAATATATCGCCTGCAATTTTATAAATTTTAACTGTATTGCTGCTCCCATTATTGCAAGCTTACTATATATTAATGCTTTTAATAAAGAAATATTCCTATAAGTTAAATATCATTTATAGTATTGTTTTATTTGATTTAAAAAACTAAATTATTGTATATAATTATCTTTATGAAGAAATTACAGAATAAATTACAGAATTATAATAGTATATATCCTGAAGAAATTGTTACAAAAACAAGAATGCTAGAGTTTTTAAATGAACATCAAAATCCTTTTAGCAGAGATTTACAAATAGGGCATTTCACTGCTTCAGCTTTCTTGCTTAATAATGATAAGACAAAATTTTTATTGATGCATCATAAAAAGCTTAATAAATGGCTTCAGCTTGGAGGGCACTGTGATGGAGATAGCAATATATTAATGGTAGCATTTAAAGAAGTGACCGAAGAATCAGGGATTAACCAAATTGAAATCGTAAGCGATAAAATTTATGATATAGATATTCATTGTACGTCTAAAACTCATAAGGAATCTGCTCATTATCATTACGATGTACGATTTTTACTAAAAACAGTAAATAATGATAATTTTATAAAAAATAATGAATCAAATGCACTTAAGTGGTTTAATTTCTCCAATTACCTACAATTAGGTATTGAATTAGAATGCTCCGTCACTAGAATGATAGAAAAGTTTAAAAACATATAATCAAAATTTACAGTTCTTCCTTCATTATCTACATGGACTGAAAACAGGTTAGATGCTCTAATCATGAGTTGGTTATTAACTACTAATAATAAATTTAGAGGTTTATTATTACAAGTCAGCTATATAATAAGACTAGTTTTTTGTTAAATTTATCTATGCTATTTTCTGATATTCAAAATATATTTTCCTTACAGCGAAGATCCAAGCTAGACATACGAAAGTAAATACTGCCATTAAAACTGGTGACATTGAAGTAACAGTAGAAGCCGGAGCTAAAGTGAAAATAATAGATTGTACAAGGCCGCTAGAAGATTTGCCAACTTTTGCACTTATCACATCAACAGCTGCCTTGCCTTTGGTTTTGAGTTCTTCATCAAGAGGTATATATAGCATTTCTCTAGAAGTATCCCATATAGAATATTTAGTACCTTTAGCTAGGATATTCTGAATACCACCGATAGAAACAGCAAGAGCAAGGGGAGACATTAAAATTGCTCCCTCAAACAATGATAGAATTTGCTGATCAAATACGATAAGCATAAAAAACAAAATGCCGGTGACCATTATTATGATTGGTGAAATTACTGCTGCTACAAACCAATTGTGCACACGCATTATATTATTGCCTATGATAGTCATAACCATAATTGCAACCCCTGTCCAAAGTATGTATAGACTATGAAATTCAGCGTAAGTATTTACAGTTGGATATAACTCCTTAATCTTTGCTTTCCATACAACTTCAACTAAGTTAATAGCAAAACCGAAAGCTGCTGAACAAATTAAGAGTAGCCACAAATATTTTGATTTTGCAATATATTTAAAGCTTTTAATTAGCCCCATACGTTCTGAAGTTGATCTAATGCTTTTTGCTTTAGCATAAAATAATGGATTAGTAAAAACATTTTTACTGATAAAACGAACCAGTAAATAACAAATAATAGCAACAACTGCTACAATTGTAGTTGATACTTGAACTAAAGTGATTTTACTATCTGAAATACTCATAAACTTCTTAATAATAGTGTCTTCTGATGATAAGTTCATCATTAAAAAGCCGACTAATATTAAAGAAGAATTACCAAATAATGAAAAAAGAGTATAAAATCTCTTTGCTTCTTCAGTAGTAGTAAGTTCGTTCGCAAATTGCCAAAATAATAGCACATAAAAAATATTAGGCCAAAGTTCTGCAAGACTGTAATATACTATATAACTCCAATTACCTACTAGTGATATATACCATTTAAAATTAGGATAATGTTTCATCCACTCAGTCAAGTTATCAGGATGCATATGAAAAATATGAACATTAGGGTAAATAACAAACGCAAATAAAACAAAAAAAACAATAAAAAATGAACTTAAATAATAAAAAATCTTCTCGAAAGAAAAGTGATTAACCATTTTAGCGTAGATAACCACGAATAACGCTGCAGCAGGTGTGACACAATAAACTTTAGCAAAAGCAGCTATTTCTGCACTGATTTCAGAGATTAATATACTATCTTTTAATATTCGTAAGATGTTGTGATTAAATAAAATACAAAACATTAAGGCACTCATAGGAATAAACTTTCCGAGTTCGTAACTATGCACAGGCCAAAACGCGGCTCTAAATTTATTTTTAAACGGTCTAGATGAGGTACTCAGCATTATAAATCCCTAAGGACAAAAAAAAAACTTAAGCACTTCAAGGTCTGATAAAAAGATACTTTCCCTAAAAATTTTAGAGTTGATATACTGTTGTTATATTTTGAAGGTGCTGGGTTTATATAATATATTTAGAATCTTGTCAAGAATTATAGCTTCAATCAGTAAGATATTGATAATAAGTTTTACAAGAATCATTATTTTAAAACGCGCTTTGAAATTTAATGGTCACTCTCTATACTGTTTTTGCTATGTCAACTTAAAATAAGATATTTAAAATGAACGATAAATATCAGGAATATTTTGACCTATATAATAATTATGTAAAAACTCATAATCTAGGTAGTAAATATTTAGAATTTGGCGAAATTATAATACAAACTGAATATTATAGGTTACTATATTATCCTTCGATTATGTCCTTCCCACGAAAGCAGGAATCTAGAAAAAAAAGCCAATGTAATTTATATATTGATTATAAATATGAATCTAATAAGATTGATAATATGGTTTTTAATGAAAGCAGGAATGACATAAGAAAGAGTGAAAATACCTCTAAAGGATTTTTAATTATCCCCTCTATTTTCAATTCACCAGAAATATTTTTTTTGGCTCGTGACAAAAGCTTTGTTGAAAATCTAAGAAACTATGGAGAAGTTTATTTAATAGATTGGCTAGAGGTTAAAGAAGCTAAATATTTATTAGATGAATATGTGCATAAAATAATTGAAGTAATAAGCTATTTAAAAGTTGATAATATTAATTTAATAGGGCATTGTATTGGAGGTAATCTTGCTATAGCTACAAATATAACAGTGCCAAAAGCCTTCAAAACATTAACATTACTTACCTGTCCTTGGGATTTTTCTCATTTTTTTTATGTAAGAATGTTGCATCAATATCTAAGACTAGATAGCTATGTAGAAAATTTACCTATAATCCCTAAAATTCATATTCAAATTTTATTTTTTCTCTTATGTCCTGATTATTTTAATGTTAAGTTAAATAAGTTTTTCTCTCTAATGTCTAGCAAAGATAAAGATTTAGCATTTAGGATAGAAAATTGGTTAATGTCTGGAAATAATATACCAAGTAGTACTTATTACCAAATTATGCACTGTATATTAACTCAAAATATGTTTATGAATCTTAAATGGAAAATTAATGGCTTAGTGATTAATCCGCAGCTAATTGATTGTCCAGTATATATAGTAGCTGCAAATGATGATCAAATAGTACCCAAATCATCTATTTTACCTTTGCAAAAATTATTTAAAAATTCACATCTTATAGATGTAAAAGGTGGGCATATTAGCTATTTAATAAATAATAAATTAACAAGTTTATTTAAATGGTATATCGATTAAATTAATTTTTATCAGAAAGTATAGAGAGATTAAACTGTTTACCGAAAGTTAAAGTAAAGGTATCAAATTTTTTTGCTTTAGCAAGAAGTAATTCAGTCCACTTTATATCAAATCTTGATAATTTTTAGTACTGTGTATAACCTCCTTGTTACAGCAATCTATGCCTTTATAACCTCATAGCTTAGTTAGTGTAGTAGATATCTTAATTGTATAGGGGGACTTTGATAAAAAGAGAAAAGAACAAATACTACTTCTATAAAAAAACTTGTTCTATTATAGTATTTATTTCTCTTGTTTTTGCTTGATCAAATATTTCTTTAGCCCTCACTAATACATTACAATTAATTGCTAATAAATACTGCTAAATAAAATTAGTATCATAGATATGTTTCATTTATGGCTTTAGTTTTATTATTGCTAGATTTTAATAGTACTTTCTTGCTATTATTTAATCTCTTGAAAAGAAAGAGCTGCATTATTCTTAATCATCTGAGAGTGCATAATTAAGACCATGTAAAGGTAAAAGTAGTATTTGATTATTGTTATTTATTTTTAAAAAAACTACATTTTTAGATATTATGTATCTTTTTAGGTAAAATATTTAATGTACCTATTATAATAAAAAGTTTACATTTAAAAGCAATATAATTAGTTTAGTACGTTACTGATCAATAGAAGGAGTATACATCATGATAAAACCTGTTTATATAACTCATGCGAAAAGAACAGCATTTGGCTCATTTATGGGTAGCCTTAGCACGACTCCAGCACCTATGCTTGCTGCGCATATAATGAAAGATATTATAAAAAATAGTAAAATTGATCCTGCTTTAATAAATGAAGTAATACTTGGGCAAGTAATAACAGGTGGTGGTGGGCAGAATCCAGCAAGACAAACATTAATTTATGCAATGGTCCCAAAAGAAGTGCCGGGGTATACTATAAATAAAGTATGTGGTTCTGGTCTTAAAAGTGTGGCACTTGCAGCAAATTCGATTATGAATGGTGATAATGACATCGTTATAGCTGGGGGGCAGGAAAATATGTCGCTTGGTATGCATGGTACATATATAAGAGCTGGAGCTAAATTCGGTGATACCAAGATGGTTGATTTAATGCAGTATGATGGACTAACAGATGTATTTTCAGGAGTATTTATGGGTATTACTGCTGAAAATATTTCTAAGCAGTTTAATATTAGTAGAGAAGAGCAAGATGAATTTGCCTTAAGCTCACACCAAAAAGCAGCCAAGGCTCAGGCAGCAGGAATATTTAAAGATGAGATTTTACCTATAGAAGTTAATATAAAGAAGACTACTCGTCTGCTTTATCATGACGAAACTGTAAGACCAGATACTAACCTTGAAATATTAGCTAAGCTGCATCCTGCTTTTGATAAGAATGGTACTGTTACTGCAGGTAATGCTTCCTCTATTAACGACGGTGCTGCTTGTCTTATGGTAGTTTCTGAAGAAGCCTTAACAAGGCATAATTTAACTCCGATAGCACAGATTATTTCTTACGCGTCTGCCGGTGTCGATCCAAGTATTATGGGTACTGCGCCTGTTCCTGCGTCAAAAAAAGCTCTTAGCAAAGCAGGGTGGAGTGTAAATGATTTAGAAGTTATAGAGGTAAATGAAGCTTTTGCTGCACAAAGTATCTATGTTAATCGTGAAATGAAATGGGATGTGAACAAAGTTAATGTTAATGGTGGAGCAATAGCAATTGGGCATCCGATTGGCGCAAGTGGTGGACGTGTTTTGATTACTTTAATTCATCAATTAAGAAGAACTAATACTAAAAAGGGGTTAGTAACATTATGTATCGGTGGTGGTATGGGTATGGCTATGTGTGTTGAAGCTGTTTAAATATATATTAACTTTAAAAACAAACCCAAGGAATTATTAAGAAAAACATGTTTAAGAGTTTTAATCATAATGATCTTACATGTCTGGTAAATTGATAAAGCAGGCTAAATACCGCCTTAATATGCTGCAAGTGCTTCTATAAATCTAAAATAATAATAGTTGGAAACCCTATGTAAACAGCTTTTATATTAGTTTTAGTACAAACATTAATAAATAATGTTTGTCAAAAACTGAAAGTTAAATTACTCAACATGTTTACCTTCTGAAGTGTCAGTACAACACTTAGCAGACCATAACTCCTTTATATTGAACATAATATGGTGAGATTAAGGTTGGGTTTCTATTATTAGTACATAGATGATTTCAAAATCCAATGTTTGATACTATAACAATACTGTCTACAATAATAAAATGATTTTACTGCACCTAATTCTAACTCATACTTTACAATAATTTTAGGTAAAGCAAAATGGATTAATATTGAGGATAATGTTGCTAAAAAATATTAGTATTAATAGAAGAAGCATTTAAAGAATTGTTTAAATTGCTAAAAGTAGTTTTTAAGCAAGCTCTTATATTAAATTCAAACTAAAACAAGAAATAATTAGACTGAGAACAGAAAATAAATTAGTAATTTTTACAATAAAATATCGGTGACTATAAATGTATTTCAAGATAAAGAAACTGATGTTCATCATTATGATACTGGGAGCACAACATACTGAAGATTAGGGTTCAAGGAATATCATAATGCAAAGGCCGAATGTTTTAAATGTTAGTATTATCAGAGTAAGAATAACTTTTATATTATTATAATGCAAAAATTTGGTTCAAACATCAATATATGCAAGAAATATATAATATGATTGGTGGTTCAGCTTGATTATGATAAAATATTGCCTTACAAAATAAATAGGTGATTATTAGTGTCTCATTTCTCATTTAAGCTTCATCATCAATATAAAAAAGCAAGAAGTGGCATCATTACTACTGCCCATGGTGAAATTCATACACCTGCCTTTATGCCAGTTGGCACAAGAGGAACTGTTAAAGCTATGCTATCTGAGTCAATAAGCAATACTGGAACAGATATTCTACTTAGCAATACCTATCACTTAATGCTCAAACCAAGCGCTGAACGTATAGCATGTCTAGGAGGTTTACATAAATTCATGAACTGGCATAAACCGATATTGACTGATTCTGGTGGATTTCAAGTAATGTCGCTATCGAAATTACGTAAAATAACAGAAGCAGGAGTGAGCTTTAATTCTCACATTAACGGTGATAAATATCTACTAACTCCTGAGTACTCTACCGAAATACAATATTTACTTGGTAGTACTATCACTATGGCTTTTGATGAATGCACGCCTTACCCTGCAACATTTGAAGAAGCTAAGGCTTCTATGCAATTAACAACTAGATGGGCGCATAGATCAAGAAAGGCTTTTATAAAGCGAGAAGGTTATGCACAATTCGGTATTGTTCAAGGCAGTATTTATGAAGAATTACGAAAGCAATCAGCTAAGGATTTGATAGATCTTGACTTTGAGGGGTATGCTATAGGTGGCCTTGCAGTAGGTGAGGGACAAGATCTTATGTTTAAAGTACTTGATTATGCGTCTAATTTTTTACCACAGAATAAACCACGTTATTTAATGGGGGTCGGCAAACCTGCAGATATTATTGGTGCAGTTAGAAGAGGTATAGATATGTTCGATTGCGTGATTCCGACGCGCAGTGGTCGTAACGGTCAAGCTTTTACAAAATATGGTGCAGTGAATATTCGTAATAGCAAATATGCTGATGATAATGAACCTTTAGAATTTGACTGTAACTGTCCTGCTTGCACGAATTATAGCAAAGCTTATCTACATTACTTGGTTAGAATAGGTGAAATACTTGGCTCTATGCTAATGACATGGCATAATCTAACATATTTCCAAAATCTAATGAGCCGTATCAGAGAGTACATAAAAAATGGTAAAGATTTTGATTTTATCACTTAAAAATGCACACTTGCATTTTTAGCTTGTTTTCTGACAGATCTATTGCATAATTTGGACATTAATTCAGCACTTGAATCATCAAGTACTTATATGTATGCTACGCTTCTCTGCGCTGTGTATTTTCCGAATTCCTCTTTAATTAGTTACGTTATGTTATTCTGAATGAGAAAAGTTTGTAGACAAAATTAAAACTTTTTAGAAGCATATTATGAAATCATTAAAAGTATGAATTACTAATGCAAAATATTAATTCAATATCTGAAGAAAAAGCAAAAAAATTATTAAAAGAATTAGCTGCTAAAATAGCACGTTACAATCATGCTTATTATATAGAAGATAATCCTTTAGTTTCAGATGCTGAGTATGATCAGCTATTTAATACTAATCTAAAGCTAGAACAGAAATTTCCTCACTTAGTTTTAGAAAATAGTCCTAGTAAAAAAGTAGGAGCTAAAATAGTAAATAAATTTACCAAGGTTACGCATCAAGTACCGATGCTATCACTTAGTAATGCATTTGATAAAAAAGATGTTAAAGATTTTATTAATCGAATTAGAAGTTTCTTACGCCTTGATAAATTTTCTCCCATTTTTTGTGAACCTAAAATAGACGGGTTATCTTTTGCTGCTACTTATAAAAACTGTATACTTATAACAGGTGCTACACGAGGCGATGGGTATGTTGGTGAAGATATAACAGAAAATATTAAAACAATCAAAAATTTTCCTCATAAAATTAATAATGCCCCAGAATTTTTAGAAGTAAGAGGAGAAATCTATATAGAGAAGCAGGATTTTGCTGTTTTAAATAAGGAACAGGAAGAGCAATACAAGGATAAATTTGCTAATCCTCGTAATGCAGCTGCTGGCTCGCTTCGTCAACTTGATCCTTTTATTACGGCTAAACGACCACTTAAGTATTTTGTGTATGCTATAGGTTCTATGGAACAAAGCTTAGCTTTTTCTCAAGATCAATTACTTAAAAAATTAAAAGAATTTGGTTTTATCGTTAATGAAATATCTAAACTTGCTAATTCTGAGGAAGAAATATTTACTTTTTATGAGTATTTAAAATCAAACAGAGAAAATTTACCTTATGAAATAGACGGGGTAGTATATAAACTAAATGATTTTGCATTACAAAATAGAATGGGCTTTATTGCAAGAAGTCCAAGATTTGCTATTGCTCATAAATTTCCTGCTATAATAGGACAAACAAAGCTACTTTCTATTATTGTGCAAGTTGGTAGAACTGGTATATTAACACCAGTGGCAGAGCTTAAGCCTATAGAAATCGGCGGAGTGACAGTTAGTAGAGCATCTTTGCATAATTATCAAGAAATCGCACGAAAAGATATACGAATTGGTGATTATGTATTTCTGCAGCGTGCTGGCGACGTAATTCCTCAAATAACAGGAGTTGATCTTGAGAAGCGTCCTAATGATGTTTTAACATTGGATCCTCCTTTATTTTGTCCATCATGCAATTCTAAACTGCATTATAACTCTAATAATATAATTATACGCTGTGATAATGGTCTTAACTGTCCTGCGCAAAATTATGAAAATATTCGTCATTTTGTGTCAAAGAATGCTATGGATATTGAAGGATTAGGGCGTAAGCAAATTGAGTTTTTAATAGATAAAGGATTGATTAGTAATCCGCTTGATATTTTTTTCTTGCAGGAAAAAAATGAAGCTAGCTTAACTAAACTTGAAAATATGGATGGTTGGGGTAAAAAATCAGTAGAAAATCTTTTTAAAAATATTGAAAAATCAAAAAATGTTAGTTTACCAAGGTTTATATATGCTTTAGGTATCAAACATATAGGTGAGCAAAACGCTAAATTGCTTGCTCGAGAATTTAGGAATTACGATAATTTTATAACACAAATGGAATTACTTAGTAAAAACGATTCATATATGTATCAAAAACTAAATGATTTAAAAGGAATTGGCTATAAAATTTTAGTAGATATTATTGATTTTTTTGATGTTAAAGAAAATATCTTTCTTATTAGAAAGCTTGGTGAAATATTAAATATTGAAGACTACCAAGAGCAATCAAAACCGACTAATTTAAGTGGCAAAATTGTAGTATTTACTGGCAGCTTGCCTACTCTTTCTAGAGCTGAAGCAAAAGCAATAGCTGAGAAGCTTGGAGCTAAAGTTACAGCTAGTGTTTCTGCTAATACAGATTTAGTAGTAGCAGGTGAAGATACAGGTAGTAAGCTTAAAAAAGCACAAGAGCTAAATATTAAAATCATTGACGAAAAAGAATGGCTTACAATCATAAAAACATATAAGAGAAACAAACCATTTTGTGGTTAGGGAGTTAACACAATTGCCAAAAGTCAGTTATAATATTTAAGTTTTGGACATGTATAGAATCTCCTTAACTGTGATAATATTAGGTAAGGATAAAAATAGATAGAAGTTAGGAATAGAGAGATTAAAAATATTAGTTTTATATTGTAAGTATTAACACAAGAATGATATAGAATAGGAGGTTCATAGGTAATTTGTGCTTTGAATGCTCTAAGATTCATAGACTTTTTTAGAACATTAAATATAGATTCAATGAATGAACGATCTTTTGCATAATAAAACTATGTCTTCTATATCTAACAAATGATTTTCATTTTTTCTGTATTTCCTGTAAATAAAGGTAACTCATGAGAATATAAGTTATTAAATTAATCTTTG
>NZ_BTGX01000027.1:0-489 GCF_057543435.1 Candidatus Rickettsia mendelii
TTGCCTTTAATGATGCAAAACAAAAATGTGATAAGGATTCACACAACTCTTTATCAGGTGCTTTAAACGGTATAAATTTGCCACCTGGTTTTAAGATGCCGTTCTAAGTTCTATATATTCCTACTGCCTTAGCCATATAGGATTTGTTGCTAAGTTTTGATATTTTTCTTTGTTATTCCGCGATCAAGTCAGTCTTGTTGCATATTAGAGAAATTATTTTAAGTATTTCAAGCGCTGTCATTTGTAAGTACAATAAATCATATGGGTAGTGGGGTGGTATTATAAACATGGTATCATTTATAGAGAATAAGAAGAGATTATTAACAGAGTGTTAAAGTATAAGAATATTATATGGGTTCAATATTATGCTTTGAAGATCTTAGATAGGCTTAGATGGTACTGGAAACCTAAATTTAGAATTTAGTTGGAGGATTGATAAAACATATGTTTAAAGTTAAGAGGTAAGTAAGAATATCTATATAGAATTTT